>NZ_JBNCAQ010000010.1:0-87056 GCF_049808595.1 Streptomyces aurantiaciflavus
CCCCCCCCACCCCCCGAAACGCATGTGAGTCGATCTTCACGGGCCCAGTAGGATTCCGGGCATGGCGGCCACTGGAACCGAGAAGCAGGGGGCGAAGGCGTACTACGTCTCGACCCCGATCTACTACGTCAACGACGCTCCTCACCTGGGCCACGCCTACACGACCGTCGCAGGGGACGTGCTCACGCGCTGGCACCGTCAGCGCGGCGAGAAGGTGTGGTACCTCACCGGCACGGACGAGCACGGTCAGAAGATCATGCGCACCGCCGACGCCAACGGAGTGACCCCGCAGGAGTGGTGCGACAAGCTCGTCGAGGAGGCCTGGAAGCCCCTCTGGGAGCACCTGGAGATCGCGAACGACGACTTCATCCGCACCACGCAGAAGCGGCACACCGACCGCGTCCAGGAGTTCGTGCAGGACCTGTACGACAAGGGCGAGATCTACAAGGGCGGCTACGAGGGCCCGTACTGCGTCGGCTGCGAGGAGTACAAGCTCCCGGGCGAGCTCCTGGACGGCGAGGGTGACTTCGCGGGTCAGAAGCTCTGCCCGATCCACAAGAAGCCCGTCGAGATCCTCAGCGAGGAGAACTACTTCTTCAAGCTGAGCGAGTACGGCGACAAGCTCCTCGCCCACTACGAGGCCAACCCGGGCTTCATCCAGCCCGAGTCCGCGCGCAACGAGGTCGTGAACTTCGTCCGGCAGGGCCTGCAGGACCTCTCCATCTCCCGCTCGACGTTCGACTGGGGCATCCCGATCCCCTGGGACACCAAGCACGTGATCTACGTGTGGGTCGACGCGCTGCTGAACTACGCCACGGCGGTCGGCTACAACGAGAACCAGGAGAAGTTCGAGGCCACCTTCCCGGCCGACGTCCACCTGGTCGGCAAGGACATCCTCCGCTTCCACGCGGTGATCTGGCCCGCGATGCTGATGGCGCAGGGCCTCCCGCTGCCCGGGAAGATCGCCGCGAACGGCTGGCTGATGGTCGGCGGCGAGAAGATGTCGAAGTCGAACCTGACCGGCATCAAGCCGCAGGACCTCACCTCGCACTTCGGCGTGGACGCCTACCGCTGGTACTTCCTGCGCGCGATCGCCTTCGGCCAGGACGGCTCCTTCTCCTGGGAGGACTTCTCCGCCCGCTACACGAGCGAGCTGGCGAACGACTACGGCAACCTCGCCTCCCGCGTCGCGGCCATGGTCGGCAAGTACTTCGACGGCGCCCTCCCGGCGGCCACCGCCGACGGCGAGGCCGAGAAGGCCCTGCACGACGGTCTGGCCAAGGCGGTCGCCGAGGCCGACCGGAAGATCGGCGACGAGCTGGACTTCCAGGGCGGCATCCTCGCCGTCTTCGACTTCGTCAAGCAGGTCAACGGCTACATCACGGAGCAGGAGCCGTGGAAGGTCGCGAAGGACACCAGTGAGGAGGGCAAGGCCCGCCTGGCGACGATCCTCTACACGGCCGCCGAGTCCCTCCGTGCGATCGCCGTCCTCCTCAACCCGGTCATGCCGGAGACCTCCCAGAAGCTCTGGGACTCCCTGGGCGCGGAGGCGACCCTGGGCGGCCTCGCCGAGCAGCGCGTCCAGGAGGCCGGCGAGTGGGGCCGCCTGCCGGCCGGCTCCACGGTCACCAAGGGCGCGGTCCTCTTCCCCCGCCTGGAGGAGAAGCCGGCCACGGCCTGACCGCCGTACCCGCGACGACACATGACCAGGGGCCCGGGAAAACTCCCGGGCCCCTGGTCATGCCGACGGCAACAAGCCCGGACGCCGGTCCGCCCCGGCGTCCACGGCGAGGACGTCACCATCGGAGACTGGACCGTCTCGGCCGACAACCTGCCTCGCGATGGGACGAATCTCCCTTTCGCCGAACAGGCGAACGCGAGGGCCGGGGGCTCGTGGTCTCCCGGCCCCCGCGCGTTTCAGGGGCCGCTCGGGCCAGTGGCCGGGCGCTACTTCAGGACGCCCGCGCCCGTCGTCGTCGCCAGCGTCGTCGGCAGGTTCTTCGCCGAGGACTCCAGGCCCGCCGTGAGGGTCGGGGTCCAGTTGACCGTCGTCTTCAGGTCCTTGGACGAGGCGGCGTTGTACGCGGCGACCAGGTCGGTGACGGTGCCGTTGACGAGGTTGCCGCTGCCCTTGACGGCGCCGGTGCCGTCGCCGCTGAGCAGCTTGGCGGCCTTCCCGCCGGAGGGCAGCTTCCAGTAGTTGTTCTCGGCGACGACCTGGGCCTTGGCGCGGGAGTTGATGCTGTACTGCGTCGTGTAGCCGTTGAGGGGCGTGACGTCGTACAGGTTGTTGTAGATGTGGACCTGGCCGACCCGGGCCAGCGGGGCCCGCTGGACGATGCCCTTCCACACGTTGTGGTGGATGGAGACGCGCAGCTTGCCCGCGGGCTCGCTGTCGCTGCTGCCGATCAGCATGGTCTTGTCGTGGTTGGTGAACTGGTTGTTCGAGACGGTCACCAGGTCGGAGCTCTTGGTGATGTCGAGGGCGCCGTCATGGATCTGGTACTCGCGGCCGTAGTACTTGGGGTTGGCGCTGTCCAGGTGGGGCGCGTCGGTGAAGGTGTTGTGGTCGGCCCAGACGTGGGTCGCGCCGCGCAGGGTGACGGAGTCGTAGTTGGAGTTCCAGTTGCCGTCGTCGCCGTCGGTCGGGTCCCACTGCGGGAAGCAGTCCTCGGTGGCGGCGAAGTTCAGGTTGCGGACGATGACGTTGTCGACGCTCTGGATCTGGACCATGCCGCCGGTGATCCCGGCGTTGGTGCCGGGTACGCCGACGAGGGTGGTGTTGGCGGGCACCTTGAAGACGATGTTCTTCGCCTGCTTGGCCTGGGCGGCGGCGCGGGCGGTCTCCTGCGTGCCCGAGGGCAGCTTGGAGCGGCCGTACGTGGCGGGGTCGTACGCCTTCAGATAGGCCGACAGCGAGTAGCCGGTGCCCTTCGCGTAGTCGGCGCAGGTCAGCTTCTTGCCCGAGTCGTCGGTGTTGGCGTCGATCGTGCCCTTGACCTTGATGATCCGGGGCGTGGTGTCGGTCGCGGACCCGAGCGCCTTCACGAGCTCGGCGCGGGTGGAGACGGTGAAGGTGTGGGCGGCGTCGGCCTTCGTGCCCCCGGTCGTCCCCGTGCCGGAGGACGCCCAGCCGTCCTTCGCGGCGAGCGTCTGGTGGTACAGGTCGACGGCATCGGCGTTCGCGTTCATCACGAACACACCTGCGCCGACGCCGGCCGCCACCACGGCGGCGGAGACGACGAGCGTGCGGCGGGTGCGGAGGGACCGACGGTGAGCGGGAGCTGCCACAGGGGAGTCCTTAAGGGTTCGCTTCGGGCTTACGACTCGTCAGTAGGCGCCGCCGCGTGAAGAGTTGCCGCGTCCCGAAGAATTTTTTCTCCGCCCCCTCCGCCACTCGAACAAACACCTTCACGATTCCCTCACCGCCCGCTTAAGGTGCGCATCGGGGGGCGAACGCCCCTACGGGGAGGGGAATCACCACACATGCGCAGATCAGGCCTGCCGCCGCGCCGTCGCGCCGCGGCCACCGCGCTCACCACCGTCTCGCTCGTCCTCGCGGGCCTCGCGCTCCCGGCCGCTCCCGCCGCCGCGGCGACCACGCTGCCGCCGTGGACGAGCCCGGTGACGCTGAGCGGCGAGGCGTCCGCTCCGCAGGACGTCGTCGTACGGAGCGACGGCAGCGCCGTCGCCGTCTGGATCAAGGCCGCCTCCGGCCGCACCGGTCGCCTCCTCGCCGCCCTGCGCCCCGCCGGGAGCGACACGTGGAGCGCACCGGTCGAGCTCGCCGCCGCCTCCGTCGGCGAGGCCCGGATCGTGGCACGGTCCGACGGCTCGGTCGCCGCCGTATGGGCCGAGTACTCGAGCCCCACCTCGTCGGGCACCGCCACGGGCCCCTCGCGGGTCGTCGCCGCCGTGCTCGGCGCGGGGCAGGCGCCGGCCTGGTCGCAGCCCGTCGAGCTCGTCGGCACCGCGAAGCAGCTCACGGCCTCGCAGCTGGACCTCGCGCAGGGACCGGACGGCACCGTCGCCGCCGTCTGGGTCGGCCGCCCGCAGGGCACCTCGGTGTCCATCCCGAGCGAGGCGTACGCCACCACCCTGGCGGCGGACGGCAGTTGGACGGCGCCGGTACGGGCCAGCAACGCCGGCTCCTACTCCGGCTCGTACTACGGCGCCGTCGTCTTCGAGCCCCAGATCGCGTCCGACGCTCAGGGCGGCCTCGTCGTGTCCTACCGGATGCACCAGTACGGGATCTCGTACCTGATGACCAACACCCGGCCGGCCGGCGCGACCGACTGGCAGACTCCGGTGAAGCTCACCGACGACATCGCCACCGACATCATCGCCAAGACGACGAACCCGACGCTGGCCTCCGACGCCCACGGCGTGGTCCTGGTGTGGCAGGACAAGAACAAGGCGCTGCGGACGATGCGCCGCCCGGACGCCGCCACCGACTGGAGCCCCGCGCAGACCGCCGCGACGGACACCGGCTACCTCTACGAGAATCCCGAACCGTTGCTCGGACCGGACGGGGACGTGACCCTCGTGTGGACCGACGCCACCACGTACAGCCTGCGCACCACCACCTTCGACGCCGCCACGGGCCAGTGGTCGGCGACGCGGACGCTGTCCACGACACCGGTCATGGTCGACTCGTCCCGTCGGGACGGGCACGACGCGGCGATCGCCCCGGACGGATCGGTGCACGTCCTGTGGCACCAGGACCTGCCCGACGAGTTCGACGAGCACCTCCTGGAGGCCACCCTCGTCGACGGCGAGTGGACGGCCCCCCGGCAGATCGACGGGAACACGCGCCAGTCCGTGACCGGCGAGATCGCGGCGACCTCGGCCACGGACGCCACCGCCGTGTGGACCTGGTCGGCCAACGGCGCGACCGGCCTCGACGCGGCCCGCACCACCTACCCGCGGCTCGCGCTGGAGCTGTCGTCCGTGCCCGCGTCCGTGAACTTCAAGAGCACCGCCGCCTGGGCGCCGACCTGGCAGGCCAACAGCCCCGTCACCTCCTGGACGCTCACCCTCACCGACGCGGCCGGCCGCACCCTGCGCACGCTCACCGGCGCCCCCGGCACCACCACCGTCGCCGCGTCCTGGAACGGCCGCACCGCCTCCGGCGCCTGGGTCGCCAACGGCAAGGTGAACTGGACCCTGAAGGCCGCCCAGTCCGGCTACTCGGGTACGCCGACGCTGGCGAGCGGCACGCTGACGGTGGCCGGCGGCGCGCCCGTCCCCCGTGACTTCGGCGGCGTGTCCGCCCTCCCCGACGGCGTCGGTGACCTGCTCACCCTCACCTCCACCGGCCGGCTCCAGCTGCGCTACGGCACGCTGAACTCCGTGCGGGAACTGGGCGCCGGCTGGCCCACGACCATCAGGGCGGTGCCGTTCGGCGACCTGAGCGGCGACCGCTGCAACGACGTCCTCGTCCGGCTGAGCAGCGGGGCCCTGCGCCTGTACAAGCCGGCCTGCGGCGGCGCGCTCACGCCGACGACGTCGTACACCACTCTCGCCACCAGCGGCTGGAACCAGTACGACGTCCTGACCGCCCCCGGCGACCTCACCAAGGACGGCCTCCCGGACCTGCTCGCCCGCAACGCCTCCACGGGGGCGGTCTACCTGTACAAGGGCACGAGCACCGGCCGGCTGTCCGCGCCCGTGAAGCTGTACGACAGCTGGAAGACGTACAAGAAGGTCGTCGGCGCCGGGGACCTCAACGGCGACGGCATCGGCGACCTGCTGGCCCAGGACAACTCCAACAACCTCTACCGCTACCTCGGCACCGGCACCGGCACCTTCACCGCCCGTGTGAAGCTGTACGCCAACTGGGGCGCGTCGTACAACCTGGTCGTCGGGGCCGGCGACGTCACCGGCGACAGAAAGGCGGACCTCGTGGCACGCGACACCGCGGGCGTCCTCTACCGCCTCCCCGGCACCGGCACGGGCGGCTTCGGCACCCGCGTGAAGATCGGTACCGGCTGGGGCGCGTACAAGGGCGTGTTCTAGCCCCCCGACGTATCCGAGGGGCGGCGGGGCCGTTCAGCGCCCGCCCCACCGCCCTCGGACGTGTCCTCACGAGGAGTTGTGACGTGAGCTCGATCAAGAGCAGCGGCCCGGAACAGGCACACGCCGCCCTGGACGGCCTGGTCCTGGGCGACGCGTTCGGCGACAGCTGGTTCACGCGCTCCGACGAGCCCGCCGAAGAGCTGTGGGCCGCACGGGAGTCGCGTCCGGCCCCCTGGCCCTGGACGGACGACTCGGCCATGGCGTTCGTCGTCTTCGCCCACCTGACGGCCCACGGCGAGATACGTCCGGACGTGCTGGCACGGGAATTCGCCGCCGAGTACGAACGTGATCCGGACCGCAAGTACGGCCCGTCGATGCATGGGGTGCTGCGGCGCATCGGGGCGGGCGAGGACTGGCGGGCGGTGACGACGGGGCAGTTCGGCGGGCAGGGTTCCCACGGCAACGGCGCCGCGATGCGGGTCGCCCCGCTGGGCGCCTGGTTCCACGACGACCTGACGACCGTCGCCGAACAGGCCGGCCTGTCCGCGCTGACGACTCACGCCCACCCGGAGGCCGTCGCGGGAGCGGTGGCCGTGGCGGTGGCCGCCGCGCTGGCGGCGGCCGGGTCGGGCCAGGAAGCCCCTCCGCGCGCCGAGTTCCTCAAGGAGGTCGCCTCGCACCTGCCGGACACCGACGTCCGCTCCGGCCTCCTGACGGCCGCGAGCTTCCCCGAGCGCACCTCGGTGCGGCACGCGGCGTCCGTCCTGGGCTCGGGGACGCTGATCTCCGCGCAGGACACGATCCCGTTCGCGCTGTGGTCCGCCGCGGGGCACCTGGACGACCTGCCCGAGGCCCTCTGGCAGACCGTCGCCGCCTGGGGCGACCGCGACACGACCTGCGCGATCGCGGGCGGAGTCGTCGCGGCACGGACGGGGACGAACGGCGTCCCGGCGGCCTGGAGGGAGGCTCGCGAGGAGATTCCGCGGTGGAGCGGCCTGCGGCCGGCCCGTTCCCGCCACTAGCGGGGCGTGACCGCGAGGGACTCACGGGCCGCGGGGGCTCGGGAGCCGGGTGGGGCGGCCGGGTCCGGGGAGAGGCCCAAGGCCGTACGCGCCACGCGGAGATGCTCCAGGCCCTCCTTGGCGACCCGCGTGACCTCGGCGTACTCCACCGCCGTACGCGCTGCGGCCAGTCGGGCGCGCGCCGTACGGTGGCACTCCGCCGCATTCGTCAGCGCTCGGTCCGCGCTCGCGTCCGCGCTCGCCCAAGCGCGCACGTCCGGTGGGACGAGGCCTGCGCCCAGCCGTACGAGCCAGTGGTTCGCCTCGGCCTCCGCGTCCAGGTCGGACGGGGGGCGGGTGCGCCGGCTGCGGCGCTGGGCCACCACCCCCGCCACCACGCCGGCGATCAGCAGTACCGAGAGCGTGATCATGCATCCCATGGCGGGCTTCCTCCCTTGCCGCGCCGGCCCCGTCGGCCCGGCTCCCTCCTCTCCCATGAGACGGCAGTCCGCTGTGGGCGCCCCTCGGGGTTCCTGTGTGCTCGCGGTGAGGTGTCCAAGAGGGCCGGGTCACCGCCGGCCGGCGCGAACGGCGGCGACCCGGACCTCAGTTCCTCAGCTCGCCGAAGCCGACGGCGACGCCGACGCCGACGTGCCCGGTTGCGGTGCGTCCTGGCCGTCGTGCGTCGCGGCCGGATCCACGCCGACCGTCAGCGACGCACGACCCGCGGTCAGGTGCCGTCGTGCGTCGCGTCGGGGTCGACTCCGACGGTGATGGAGGCGATCACACCCTTGGCGATGTTCTTCTTGTTGTACTTCAGCTTGAGCAGACCGCCCGTCGTACCGCTCTGGTCGTAGATCGTGTCCTCGGTGAGCGTGGTCCGGGTGGTGGTGCTGGTGGAGTACGGCTCGACCTCGGCGGCGGCCAGCACCGACTCCTCGTCGAAGAAGAACTGGCCGGTGTGGCAGGCGTGCCCGCCCTCGTAGCCGGCGTCGGTCCACTCGCCGTCCACATGCACCTTGGTGTGGATGTGCACGCACCGCCCCTGGTACCAGCCGGGGAAGACCGTCCTGAAGGTGACGCGGCCCTGCTTGTCCGTCTTCCACGTGCCGCGCAGATAGCGGGTGTCGCTGGTCGGCTCCTCGTGCCCGCCGCCGCCACCGCCGGACGGGGGCGCACCGGTCGGGGTGCCGGACGGCACGTCCGTGGGGGTGCCGGACGGCACGTCCGTGGGGGTGCCGGTGGGGGTGCCGGTGGGCGCGTCCGTCGGGGCGGTGCCGCCGCCCTGGGAGAAGCTCTCGTAGCCCGAGTACAGCCCCAGGGCGTCGCAGTGCCAGATGTCGACGGCCGCGTCGGCCACCGGCTTGCAGGTCTCGGAGTCGATCACCTTGAGCTGGAGGGTCAGCGGGATGCCCTCCTTGTCCTCGGTGATGTCCTGCCGGAGCTTGTCCGCGTCGATGTAGTAGGGGCCCTCGGTGGTCTCCGAGGTGAGCCTGTAGCAGGTCGTCGCGGTGCTGGACGCGGAGGCGAACGCGGTGCTCGTCGTCTCCGTCACCTCGTCGGCGGAGGCGGTCATGGCGAGCGCACCGGCCGCGCCGACGCCGACCACGGCCGCGCCGCCCGCGACGACGACCTTGCGCCGTGTCATGTTCCTTTTGTGCTGGGGGCCTTCAGGCCTTTCGTTTCCCGTCATGCCCCGGACGTTAGGTAAGGAGGCTGTTCTTACCATGGGTGACGACTGTGGGTTCCTGAGAAATCTGAAGTTCTCGGCCACGGAAACGGAAACGGGAAAGGGGCGGGATACGGCGTCCACCGACGCCGGTATCCCGCCCCTTTCGGCGGCTTGCCTGCCCGATTACTTCGGCTGCGGCTTGCGCACCGACAGGTGCAGCTCACGCAGCCGCGCCTCCTCCAGCTCCGTCGGCGCGCCCATCATCAGGTCCTGGGCGTTGCCGTTGAGCGGGAAGGCGATCGTCTCGCGGATGTTGGGCTCGTCGGCCAGCAGCATGACGATGCGGTCGACGCCGGGGGCGATGCCACCGTGCGGCGGGGCGCCGAAGCGGAACGCGCGCAGCATGCCCGCGAACTTCTCCTCGACGGTCTCCCGGTCGTAGCCCGCGATCTCGAACGCCTTGAGCATGATCTCCGGCTCGTGGTTCCGGATCGCGCCGGAGGACAACTCGACGCCGTTGCAGACGATGTCGTACTGCCAGCCCAGGATGTCCAGCGGGTCCTGGGTCTGCAGGGCCTCCAGGCCGCCCTGCGGCATCGAGAACGGGTTGTGCGAGAAGTCGATCTTGCCGGTCTCCTCGTCCTTCTCGTACATCGGGAAGTCGACGATCCAGCAGAAGCGGAAGACGCCCTCCTCGAAGTGGCCGGCCCGCTTGGCGGCCTCCACCCGCACCGCGCCCATGATCTTCGAGACCTCGTCGAACTCGCCCGCGCCGAAGAAGACGGCGTGACCGGCCGCCAGCGACAGGCGCTTGGTCAGCTCGGCGACGTTCTCCTCGGTGAGGAACTTGGCGATCGGGCCGGTCAGCGAGCCGTCCTCGGCGACGCGGACCCAGGCCAGGCCCTTCGCGCCGAGCGAGATCGCGTACTCGCCGAGCTGGTCGAAGAACTTGCGGGGCTGGTCCTGGACGGCCGGGACCGGCAGCGCGCGGACGTGCTTGCCGGCGAACGCCTTGAACTCGGAGCCCTCGAAGACGTCGGTGATGTCGACGAGCTCCAGCTGGGCGCGCAGGTCCGGCTTGTCGGAGCCGTACTTCAGCATCGCCTCGCGGAACGGGATCCGCGGGAAGGGAGAGGTGACGTGACGGCCACCCCCGAACTCCTCGAACAGCTCGGTCATCAGCTTCTCGACCGGCTGGAAGACATCCTCCTGCTCGACGAAGGACATCTCGATGTCGAGCTGGTAGAACTCGCCCGGCGAGCGGTCCGCACGCGCGTCCTCGTCACGGAAGCAGGGCGCGATCTGGAAGTACCGGTCGAAGCCGGAGATCATCAGCAGCTGCTTGAACTGCTGCGGAGCCTGCGGCAGCGCGTAGAACTTGCCCGGGTTCAGACGGGAGGGGACCACGAAGTCACGCGCGCCCTCGGGGGAGGTCGCGGACAGGATCGGCGTCGCCATCTCGTTGAAGCCCAGCGCCGTCATCTTGTGGCGGATCGCGGAGATGACCGCCGTGCGCAGCATGATGTTGCGGTGCATGCGCTCGCGGCGCAGGTCCAGGAAGCGGTACTCCAGGCGCCGCTCCTCGTTGACCCCGTCCTCGGTGTTGATGGTGAAGGGGAGCGGCTGGGCCGCGCCGAGCAGCTCGACCTCGCCCACCTCGACCTCGACCTCACCGGTCGGCAGGTCCGGGTTGACGTTCTCGGTGCCGCGGGAGACGACCTTGCCGTCGACGCGGACCGTCGACTCCTTGGTCAGCTTGTCCAGGGCCTCGTAGGCGGGCGTGCCGGGACGGGCGACCAGCTGCGTGATGCCGTAGTGGTCGCGCAGATCGATGAAGAGGATGCCGCCCAGGTCGCGCCGATTGTGCAGCCAGCCACTCAGCCGGACGTCGGTGCCGACGTCAGAGGCGCGGAGCTCGCCGCAGGTGTGGGACCTGTACCGATGCATCGTCGTTCATCCAGTCTTCGCGGATCGGGGTCTGTGTTTCAGGGTGTTTCACGTGAAACAACCCCCAGGGTACCGGGCGGGCCAAGATCGGCTCTCCCCACTTATGACGTCACCGCCCGGTCGATGATCAGTGGCAGGGTTCGATCGCCTGTTCTTAAAGTGGGGCAATGCGCACTGGCGAGCCGCTGCCCGCCGTGGGGGAGGTTCTCGCCGCCCTCGCGACCGGCCTGTGGCACTGGGACACCGCCACCGGGCTGGTCACGGTCGATGCCGAGGCGGCCCGGCTGCTCGGGCTGCCCGCCGAGGGGACCGTTCTCACCGAGGCCCAGACCCGGGCCCGCCTCCACCCCGTCGACTGGAACGAGATCACCGGCGTCATCCAGCTCGCCGTGGCCGAGGGCACCCTCGCCGAGGTCCGGATCCGGATCATGGACGACCAGGGGCGGGTCGTCCGGGTCGTCCGCAGCCGCTCCAAGCCGTCGTTCGACCCGGTGAAGCGGGCGTACGAGCTGATCGGGACGCTCCAGGAGGTCACCGAGCCGAGGCCGGGCACCCCCGCCGACCGCACGGCCGTCACCGGCGACTGGCGCCGCTCCCGGGAGGCGTTCCTGCTGGACGCGGGCCGGGCGCTGGCGGAGGCGCGGTCCACGGAGGAGGTGCTGCGGGTCGCGGCGGGCCTGTCCATGCCGGGCTTCTCCCCGGACGGGCTGGCCGTCTTCGGCGTCGAGGGCGACCGGCTCACGGTCATCGGGCACCACGGGCACCGGCCCGGCGACGAGAGCCCCTTCACCCAGATGTCCCTCCAGACGGACTACCCGGCCGCCGAGGTCGCGCGCACGGGCCGGGCCGTGTATCTCTCCTCGCCCGAGCAGTACAAGGCGCGCTACCCGCTCACCTGGCCGCTGGCCGCGCACTTCGGCCGCCAGTCCTGGGCGTTCCTGCCGCTCACGGTGGCCGGCCGCACCATGGGCGCCTGGATGGCCGCCTTCACCCACCCGGTGGCGTTCACCCCCGACGAGCGGTCCGTCCTCACCACCGTGGCCCGCATGCTCGCCCAGGCCCTGACCCGCGCGGGCGCCGCCGAGACCCAGCGCGAACTGACGGAGGGCCTGCAGCGCTCGATGCTGCCCACGCTCGGACCCGAGATACCGGGCATGACCCTCGCCGCCCGCTACATCCCCACCGGCGGCGGCCTCCAGGTCGGCGGCGACTGGTACGACATGATCCCGCTGCCCGGGGGCACCTCCCGGACGAGGTCCGGGGGCGGGCGCTTCGCGCTGGTCATCGGGGACGTGCAGGGCCACGACGTCCGGGCCGCGGGCCTCATGGGCCAGCTGCGCATAGCCCTGCGGGCGTACGCCGCCGAGGGCCACCGCCCCGACGCCGTCCTCTCCCGCGCCTCCCGCTTCCTCTACGGCCTCACCCACACCGACGGCGTCGACGCGACCGCCGACCTACGGTTCGCGACCTGCCTGTACATCGAGGTCGACCCGGTCACCGGCGTACTGGAGACCGCCCGGGCCGGTCACCTCGACCCGGCTGTCCGGATGGCCGACGGCACGGTCCTGGTCCGCTCCACGGCCGGCGGACTGCCGCTGGGCATCGATCCGGACGCCGACTACCCCACCACCCGCCTCGCCCTGGAACCCGGTGAGGCGCTGATGATGTGCACCGACGGCCTGCTGGAGACCGGCGGCCACGACCTCGACACCGGCTGGCGGCGCGTCCGCGGGATCCTGGAGACGCACGAGGGCGGACTGGAGGAACTGGCGGACGCCCTGGTGCAGGCGGTCCACGGCCCCTCGTCCCACCACACCACCGGCCCGCTGGCCGACCGGCGCGAGGACGACATCGCCGTCCTCCTCGTCTGCCGCCAGGGCGAGGGCAGCGGCCTCGGCGCCGCCACCCCCGTACGGCCGCCCGGGCGGCGCACCGTGCTGACGGTCGCGCAGGCCGAGCCCGAGCGGATCGCCGAGTCCCGCCGACAGGTGCGCGAGCTGCTGCACGACTGGGCCTGCGCCGACCAGGTCGACTCGGCGGTCCTGCTCGTCTCCGAGATGCTGACGAACGTCCTCGTGCACACGGACGCCGACGCGTTGCTCCTCGCCGAGGTCACCGGCGCGCCCGGCGAACGCCGCCTGCGCATCGAGGTCACCGACACCAGCGACGACCTGCCCCACAAACGCCGCCCCGGCGAACTGGCCTCCTCGGGCCGCGGCCTCGTCCTCATCGAGCTGCTCGCGGACGAGTGGGGGGTGGCGCCGCGCGGCGAGGGCAAGAGCATCTGGTTCGACCTCTACGAGCCCTCCGCGGGCGTATCCGAGGACGTGTCCGAGGGGGCCGCGTAACGCCTCCGCAGTTCGTGCACGACGCCGAACCCCGCCGCCGTCAGCGGCACGGCGAGCAGCATGCCGAGGATCCCTGCGACGGACGCACCGGCCGTGATCGTCACCATCACCACCGCCGGATGCATCTGCACGGTCCGGCTCTGGACCATCGGCTGCAGCACATGTCCCTCCAGCACCTGCACGGCGAGCACCACGCCGAGCGCCCACAGCGCGATGACGAAACCGCGGTCGGCCAGCGCGACGAGCACGGCGAGAGAACCGGAGAGGAAGGCGCCGAGATAGGGGATGTAGGCACTGACGAAGACCAGGGCGGCCAGGCCCACGGCTCCCGGGACGCGGAGGACGAGCAGTCCGACGCCGATGCACACGGCGTCGATGAACGCGATGAACGTGGTACCCCGCATGAACCCTTCGACGGCCTGGAAGGCCCGCCGCGCCATGGCCTCCAGGGTGTCCGCGGTGCCGTGCGGCGCGAAGGACCGCAGGGTGGAGACGGCCCGGTCGGAGTCACGCAGAAAGAAGAAGACGAGCAACAGCGCGAGTACGGCCATGGCGATGGCCTCCCCCACGACACTGACCCCGCTGATGACCCCGGAGGCGGCGGTCCCGCCGAACTTGGTCAGCAGCTCCCTGGCGTTGGACGCGAGATCGTCGAGCGAGGTCCCGGCCGCCCCGAAGTGCTCGGCCACGCCTTGCGCCGCTCGCTTCAACGAGGCCACGATCTCGTCCCCGCTGTCGACGAGCGCGGCGACGACGATGTAGACGGCGCCGCCGACCACGGCCAGAACAGCCACACAGGTGACCCCGGCGGCGACCGACCGGTTGACCCTCGCCTTGACGAGCCGCCGGTGGAACGGCCCGAGCAACGCGGTCCCGAGCAACGCGAGCAGCACGGGCACCACCGCCGTCCGGAACTGCGCGCACAGCCGGATCCCGACGTAGACGACCCCCGAGACCAGCAGGATGACGACACACCAGGCGGCGAGCCGGCGGACGGGGCTGGGGAGCAGGGCCACGCGTCCAGCGGATCACACGCGCACGCGGCTGTCCTGCGCGGACGGTCCGGCCGGGTGACACCGACCGCAGAATCGATGCCTCAGCTCCCTAACGGGTGAAGATCCTTGCTGCGCACGTCAGTTGCATCGGCATATGCCTAGCTTCCGGGAAGGAGGTGATGCTCGATGTACGAGCAGAACGACATGCCGTCGGACGAACCGACGGGACAGCGGGACGCGATCGCGATCAATGACTTCGTGTTCGCGGCCACGGGGGCGCGGGTGCGGAGACTGACCCTGTCGGACGGGGAGCACTGGTTCCCGGCGATGGATGTGGCGAAGCATCTCGGCTACGCGAACACACGAGACGCCGTGCAGAGCGCGGTCTCACCACAGCACACAACAACGTTCGGCGATATTGCGCGAAGCGTCGGTCTGACCGACGCAAGGCGCAATACTGCAGGTCAGGGGTTCCGCACTACAATGAGGTTGGTGAACCTCCGGGGCCTCATCGAGCTGGTCAACGGCTGCACCAAGCCGGAGTCCCAGCCCTTCAGGTCCTGGGTCTCCGACGTCATCGCCACCATCCAGCGCGACGGCTCCTACTCCCTCGAGCCGGCTCCCGCCGAATCCGCCCCGGCCGGTGGCACCGCCTACCTCATGCCCCGAGAAGTCGCCGACGCCATCGTGCGGCTCGAAGTGAGGAACATTCAGGCCGACGAGGTGATGGCCGCCTTCCAGAGAGAGCAAACCGTACTCCTGGAGCAGATCAGCCGCAGCCAGCAGACGATCGCCCGCAGCCAGAGCGCGATCGTCCGCAGCCAAAGCGCGATCGCCGAGGCACTTCAGGACATCGCGCACGCTCTCAGGCGCCGGCGCGCGGAGCCGGACCTGCAACCACAGGAACTCCTGGCTGCCTGGAAGGCGAAGAACCTCGTCTTCACAGAGGACATCCACGCGGTGGCGGCCATGCTGGCGCCTGCGCTCGTGCAGGGCGGGGCCAGCTACCGCTTGGAGGAAATCGCCACTCGTACGGGTCTCTCCCTCGCCCGCGTCCACGACTGCCTCCGCACGCTGCTGAAGCGCGGCTGCATGCGGCAGACCGGGTGTGCTCACGACGGGGCACCGGTCTACGTGCTGCCGTAGCGACCGTATGAAAGAGAGGGCCCGACGCCGCAAGACAGAGTTGCGGCGTCGGGCCTCGTCGTACCGTACCGGTCTCAGGCTTCCGGCAGGCCCTTCTCCGTCATCCCGTGCACCGCCGGGACGGTCCCCAGCCGCCCCTTCTGGAAGTCCTCGAACGCCTGCATGAGTTCGTCCTTGGTGTTCATGACGAACGGGCCGTAGTGGGCCATCGGCTCACGGATCGGCTGTCCGCCCAGGAGGACGACCTCGAGGTCCGGCGTGTGGGAGTCCTGCTTCTCGTCCGCGCGCACGGTCAGCGAGCCGCCCGCGCCGAAGACGGCGGTCTGGCCCAGGTGGATCGGGCGGCGTTCCGCGCCGACGGAGCCCCTGCCCGCCAGGACGTACGCGAGGCCGTTGAAGTCCTCCCGCCACGGCAGGGTGACCTCAGCGCCCGGCGCGAGGGTCGCGTGGATCATCGTGATGGGGGTGTGGGTGATGCCGGGGCCCGCGTGGCCGTCCAGTTCGCCCGCGATCACCCTCAGCAGCGCGCCGCCGTCCGGGGACGTCAGCAGCTGGACGCTGCCGCCGCGGATGTCCTGGTAGCGCGGGGCCATCATCTTGTCCTTCGCCGGGAGGTTCACCCACAGCTGGAGACCGTGGAAGAGGCCGCCGGACATGACGAGGTGCTCCGGCGGCGCCTCGATGTGCAGCAGGCCCGCGCCCGCCGTCATCCACTGGGTGTCGCCGTTGGTGATGGTGCCGCCGCCGCCTTGGCTGTCCTGGTGGTCGAAGATCCCGTCGATGATGTAGGTGACGGTCTCGAAGCCGCGGTGCGGGTGCCACGGGGTCCCTTTCGGCTCCCCAGGCTGGTACTCCACCTCGCCCATCTGGTCCATCATGATGAACGGGTCGAGGTGGCGGTAGTTGATCCCCGCGAACGCCCGGCGCACCGGGAAGCCCTCGCCCTCGTAACCACTGGGCGCGGTCGTGACGGCGAGCACGGGACGTGCCACGGCGTCGGCCGCTGCGGTCACGCGGGGCAGCGTCAGCGGGTTCTCGACGGTCACTGCGGGCATGGTCCCTACCTCCTTGGGCGACGTGCGGCCCAGTTTAGTTGAGCATTGAACTTCCTGCCACCCAGAACGACGAGAGCCCGGAGGACATTCCCTCCGGGCTCCGCCGTCCCGACCGCTCCCAGGCAGTCGTGATCAGTTGCTGAAGTACAGGTACTTCCAGGCCCCGTACGTCGTCGAGTTCACGCTGTCACCGGACGAGCCGTCGATGTACGCCGAGCGGACGCGCACCCGCCACCCGGACTCGCCGGGCGCCTCCACGGTCACGACCGACTTGCCGTTCCTGGCCATCCCGACCCACAGCGGGTCCGCCGGGAACCACGAACCCTGGTAGTAGACCTGCAGGTCGAACCGCTGCTGACGGCCCGGGTAGTAGCTCATCGTCGAGGTGAGCAGCGGGTCGGTGTTCTTGTGGAACCACTGGTACGACGTCGAGCCGATCCTGGCCGTCTTGTAGTGCTTGGAGACGGCCATGGAGACCTTCACGCGCGCGTGCGCCGTGGCGTTCACCGTCTTCGGCGCGTAGCGCGCGTCGCCCGCGAAGACCGCGCTGACGGTCGTGTCGCGGGTCATGTCCACCAGCACGCTGATGTTGCCGCTGGAGTTGACCTTGCCGGTCTTGATCAGCCGCTTCGGCGCGTCGGCGCCGAAGGGGTCCGCCCAGATCTGGACCGTACGGTTCTTGTACGTGGTGCCGAGACGCGCCGTGAACCGGACGTCGGCGCCGTAGTTGTAGAGCTTGCCGTTGTTGTTCAGGGTCAGCGAGCTCGCCGCCCGGGAGACCGCGACCTTGTCGGAAGCGCTCGCCGCGGTGTGCGTGGCGTCGCCCGCGTAGGTGACCTTGTAGGTGACCGTGCCGCCGGCGGGCGGGACGTCGGTGAAGGAGTACGTGCCGTCCGCCTTCACCGTGACGGCCGGCAGCGCCTTGCCGTTCGGGCTCTCCAGGTCGGTGCGGGTGACGGCCAGCTTCGTGCCCGCCGGGAACGGGACGGTGGCCGAGAGCTTGCCGGTGACGGTGAGCTTCTTGGCGCGCGGCGCGGACGCGGGGGCGTTGACCGTGAGGGTGGGCACGTTCAGCGTCGGCTGGGTCAGGGGCTTGACCGTGTAGCCGTTGCCGTCCGCGACGAGGGCGAAGATCCGGGAGGAGTCCGGGGCCCAGGTCACGTCGGCCGCGGGCTGGGTGCCGGTGCTGTACGTGCGCAGTGGCCGGATGGCGTTCGCGCGGTAGACGGCGACCTTGGTGCCGGTGATCTGGGCGACCAGGCCGTCGGCCGCGACATCGGCCCGCTGCCCGGCCGGGTAGGCGCCGGCCTTGCTGAACGCGCCGTTGGTGTAGGCGTCCCGGTCCGTGCCGTTGACCAGCACCTCGTCGGCGCCGGGCACGACGTCGATGTCCCAGATGCCCTGGTTGAGACTGTAGTCGCCCTGGTACCACGCGGTGAGCTTCGCCGTGCCGCTCGAGACGTCGACGACGGCCATGGAGTCCGTGGAGATCCCGGTCTGGCCGACGGCCAGCACGCCCGGGCGGCCCGGGACGTCGTCCAGGAGCCCCTGACCGTGGATGCCGCTCCCCGTGCCCTCGGCCGGGAACTGCCCCAGCGTCACCGGGTCGGTCCCGCTCGCCGGGTCCACGGCCGGGTCGACGGAACCCAGGTCGCCGTCCCACTGGTCGCCGTACGTGAACCACACCTTGCCGGCGGCGAAGGCCAGGTGGCGCGGGCCGGCGCCGGTGGCGACGCTGTAGCGGGTCCTCACCTGGAGCGTGGTCGCGTCGAGGGCCACGATCTCGTGCGTGGCCGGCAGGGCCGCGTAGACGGTGGCGCCGTCGTCGGACACGGCCAGGTCGCTGACGTCGCCGAAGCCGACGTTCAGTCCGACGAGCTTGCCCGTGTAGTCGGCGGCGAGGATCCGCCCGTTGGCCTGGTCACCGACGAAAACGCGCTGGAGGGCGCTGTCCACGACGAGGCCGACGGGGCTGGTGACAGTGGCGGGAGCGGCCGCGGCGGTACCGGCCGCGGCGACGCTCAGCGCCGCAGAGCTGACGAGGACCGCGAGTGCCGTCGCGGCCGAAGTGCTGCGCATGCGCACAGTAAGGAACCCCCACAAGAGAACCCGGCGGTCGACCGGGAGATGAGAGCGCCGCGCGGCACCCGGACGCGATCGCGTGAGCGCGGTGACGTACGGGGCGCGGCTGCCAGGGGAACCCTATGGCATGCCTGTGACAAACGGGGAAGCGTTTTCCGGCCTCGTGGGAGCTCGGTCGTCTCACCCGTACATGCGGCGCATCGCGAAGTCGACCATCTGCTCGACCGCCTTCGCGTCGAAGACCATCCGGTGCTCGCCCTCCATGTCGAGGACGAAGCCGTAGCCGGTGGGCAGCAGGTCGAGCACCTCGGCACCGGTGATGACGAAGTACTTGGACTCCTTGCCCGCGTACCGGCGCAGCTCCTTGAGCGTGGAGAACATCGGGATCACCGGCTGCTGGGTGTTGTGCAGGGCGAGGAAGCCGGGGTTGTCGCCGCGCGGGCAGTACACCTTCGAGGTCGCGAAGACCTGCTGGAAGTCCTCGGCGGCCATCTGCCCGGTGGTGAAGGCCCGCACCGCGTCCGCGAGCGAGGGTGGGGACGGCTCGGGATACAGGGGCGGCTGCTGGCCGTACCCGCCGGCCATGGGCTGCTGCGGCGGGGCGTACTGCTGCTGTGCGGCGCCACCGTCCATGGGCTGGCCGTATCCATACATGGGGGCAAGCGTACCGAGAGCGGACGGAAGGCCGGGCCGGTACGGGCGCCCTGGCGAACCGACAGCGACTCGACAGTCACCGCCCTGGTTTCCGACAGCTGCCGCTCATAGCGTCTGTCGTGGCGAGGAGGGCACCGGGCGCCACCGAGACCAGCAGCAAGGGGACAGCCATGCACCGACACCACGACGACGAGGAACACGAGCACGACAGAGGCCTCTCCCACGACCTTCCCGTCCTCGCCCGCCGCCGCATGATCCGGCTGATGGCGGGGGCGAGCCTGATCCCGCTGGCGGGTTGCACCGGCGCCGAGGACGACACCGCGGCGGCCTCCTCCACCTCCGGCTCCTCCTCCTCGTCGTCCGGCACCTCCTCCGCCGAGTGCGCGACGATCCCGAACGAGACCGCCGGCCCCTACCCCGGCGACGGCTCGAACGGCGTGAACGTCCTCAAGGAGAGCGGTGTCGTCCGCAGCGACATCACGAAAAGCTTCGGCGGCTCCGCAGGCGGCACCGCCGAGGGCGTCCCCCTCACCGTCACGCTCACGGTCGTGGACGCCGCCTCCGGCTGCGGCACCCCGAAGCAGGGAGCCGCCGTCTACCTCTGGCACTGCGACCGGGAGGGCGCCTACTCCCTGTACTCCGAGGGCGTCACGGACGAGAACTACCTGCGGGGCGTCCAGGAGACGGACGACAAGGGCCAGGTCACCTTCAGCAGCGTCTTCCCCGGCTGCTACGCGGGCCGCTGGCCGCACATCCACTTCGAGGTCTACGGCAGCCTGGACGACGCCACGGCGGCCACGTCGATCACGAACACCTCGCAGCTCGCGTTCCCGCAGGACGTCTGCGACACGGTGTACGCCACGGACGGCTACGGCCAGAGCGTGCGGAACCTGAGCCGGCTCTCCCTGGGGACGGACAGCATCTTCAGCGACGGCCACGACCAGCAGCTGGCGACGGTGACGGGCGGTGTCGAGAAGGGCTACACGGCGACGCTGACGGTTCCGGTGTGACCTGTCACAGTTCCCCGGCTCGGGGTTGCGTCTTATTACTGGCGGGTAGCATCATCGTAGCTACTTGTTGGTACGTGAACTAGCGCGAGGATCCAGTGCCTCGCCGATCTCTCTACGGAGCCGGGAGCCGTCGCCATGGGGCACTACAAGTCGAATCTCCGCGACATCGAGTTCAACCTCTTCGAAGTACTGGGACGCGACAAGCTGTACGGCACCGGCCCGTTCGAGGAGATGGACACCGAGACCGCGAAGAGCATCCTCGAGGAGCTGACCCGCCTCTCGGAGAACGAGCTCGCGGAGTCCTTCACCGACGCCGACCGCAACCCCCCGGTCTTCGACCCGGAGACCAACACCGCGCCGGTCCCGGCCTCCTTCAAGAAGAGCTACCAGGCCTTCATGGACTCCGAGTACTGGCGTCTGGGCCTGCCCGAGGAGATCGGCGGCACCACCGCCCCGCCGTCCCTGATCTGGGCGTACGCCGAGCTGATCCTGGGCGCCAACCCGGCCGTGTGGATGTACTCCTCGGGCCCGGCGTTCGCCGGCATCCTCTTCGACGAGGGCAACGAGGTCCAGAAGAAGATCGCGCAGATCGCCGTCGAGAAGCAGTGGGGCTCGACGATGGTCCTCACCGAGCCCGACGCGGGTTCCGACGTGGGCGCCGGACGCACGAAGGCGGTCCAGCAGGAGGACGGCTCCTGGCACATCGAGGGCGTGAAGCGGTTCATCACGTCCGGTGAGCACGACATGTCGGAGAACATCCTCCACTACGTGCTGGCCCGCCCCGAGGGTGCCGGCCCCGGCACCAAGGGCCTGTCCCTCTTCCTCGTCCCGAAGTACCTGTTCGACTTCGAGACCGGCGAGCTGGGCGAGCGCAACGGCGCCTACGCCACCAACGTCGAGCACAAGATGGGCCTGAAGGCCTCCAACACCTGCGAGATGACCTTCGGCGACCGCCACCCCGCCAAGGGCTGGCTGATCGGCGACAAGCACGACGGCATCCGCCAGATGTTCCGCATCATCGAGTTCGCCCGCATGATGGTCGGCACGAAGGCGATCTCGACCCTGTCGACCGGCTACCTCAACGCGCTGGAGTACGCCAAGGAGCGCGTCCAGGGGCCGGACCTCGCGAACTTCATGGACAAGACCGCGCCCAAGGTCACCATCACCCACCACCCCGACGTGCGCCGCTCGCTGATCACGCAGAAGGCGTACGCCGAGGGCATGCGCGCCCTGGTCCTCTACACGGCGTCGGTCCAGGACGCGATCGCCGTGAAGGAGGCCGCCGGCGAGGACGCCAAGGCCGAGCACGCGCTCAACGACCTGCTCCTGCCGATCGTCAAGGGCTACGGCTCCGAGAAGGGCTACGAGCAGCTCGCCCAGTCGCTGCAGACCTTCGGCGGCTCCGGCTTCCTGCAGGAGTACCCGATCGAGCAGTACATCCGCGACGCCAAGATCGACACCCTGTACGAGGGCACCACCGCGATCCAGGGCCAGGACTTCTTCTTCCGGAAGATCGTCCGCAACCAGGGCGCGGCCCTGAACTCCCTCGCCGAGGACATCAAGAAGTTCCTGGCGCTGGGCACCGGCGGCGAGGAGCTGTCCTCGGCCCGCGAGCACCTCGCCAAGGCGGCCGTGGAGCTCGAGGCCATCGTCGGTCTGATGCTGACCGACCTCGCGGCCACCGAGCAGGACGTCAAGAACATCTACAAGGTGGGCCTCAACACCACCCGCCTGCTGCTGGCCTCCGGTGACGTCGTCGTCGGCTACCTGCTCCTCAAGGGTGCCGCGATCGCCGCCGAGAAGCTGGAGACCGCCTCCGCCAAGGACAAGGCCTTCTACACCGGCAAGATCGCCGCGGCGAAGTTCTTCGCCGCCAACGTCCTGCCCGGCGTCACCCTGGCCCGCAAGGTCGCCGAGGGCGTCGAACTCGACCTGATGGAGCTGGACGAGGCCGCGTTCTAGGACGCGTTTGCGGACACACCCGTACAGCTGAGAGAAACTCCACGCCGCCCTCACGAAGGCCCGCTCCCATCACCGGGAGCGGGCTTTCGTACGTCGTTAAGGTGAACCCCATGAGCGAACCCCCCCGCTTCGACCGCGGCCACACCGACGACCTCATGTCCTTCCTGGCGGCGAGTCCGTCGCCCTACCACGCCGTGGCGAACGTCGCCGAACGGCTGGAGAAGGCCGGCTTCCGTCAGGTCGCGGAGACGGATGCCTGGGACGCGGGCAGCGGCGGCCGGTACGTGCTGCGCGGCGGCGCGATCGTGGCCTGGTACGTCCCCGAGGGCGCGACCCCGCACACCCCCTTCCGGATCATCGGCGCGCACACCGACTCCCCCAACCTGCGCGTCAAGCCGCTGCCCGACACCGGCGCGCACGGCTGGCGCCAGGTCGCCGTGGAGATCTACGGCGGGCCGCTGCTCAACTCCTGGCTCGACCGCGACCTGGGCCTCGCCGGCCGTCTCACCCTGCGCGACGGCTCCACCCGCCTCGTCGACGTGGCCCGGCCGCTGCTGCGGGTGCCGCAGCTCGCCATCCACCTGGACCGTTCCGTGTCGTCGGAGGGCCTCAAGCTCGACAAGCAGCGCCACCTCCAGCCGGTCTGGGGTCTGGGCAACGACGTCCGCGACGGCGACCTGATCGCCTTCCTGGAGGAGGAGTCCGGGCTGCCCGCGGGCGAGGTCACCGGCTGGGACCTGATGACGCACTCCGTCGAGCCGCCCGCCTACCTGGGCCGCGACCAGGAGCTGCTGGCGGGCCCGCGCATGGACAACCTGCTGTCCGTGCACGCCGGTACGGCGGCGCTGGCGGCCGTGGCGACGAGCGGTGCGGACCTGCCGTACATCCCGGTGCTCGCCGCCTTCGACCACGAGGAGAACGGCTCGCAGTCGGACACCGGCGCGGACGGGCCGCTGCTGGGCAGCGTGCTGGAGCGTTCGGTGTTCGCGCGCGGGGGGTCGTACGAGGACCGGGCGCGGGCCTTCGCCGGCACCGTCTGCCTCTCCTCCGACACCGGTCACGCCGTCCACCCCAACTACGCGGAGCGGCACGACCCGACGCACCACCCCCGCGTCAACGGCGGCCCCATCCTCAAGGTCAACGTCAACAACCGCTACGCCACGGACGGTTCGGGCCGGGCAGTCTTCGCCGCCGCCTGCGAGAAGGCGGGCGTGCCCTTCCAGTCCTTCGTCTCCAACAACTCCATGCCCTGCGGCACGACGATCGGCCCGATCACCGCGGCCCGCCACGGCATCCGGACCGTCGACATCGGCGTCGCCATCCTGTCGATGCACAGCGCCCGGGAACTGAGCGGCGCGGACGACCCGTACCTGCTGGCGAACGCGCTGGTGGCGTTCCTGGAGGGCTGACGTCCGCGCCCCGGTCAGCTTCCCGAGGCGTCTGCGGGCGCCTCGGGAAGACGATCGGCGATGGCCTGGATTCCGGCAAGGACGAGCGCGAACTTCTCGTCGGCCTCGGCGAAGCCGTTGCTCATCGCGGTACGCAGCTGCGCGATGTCCTGCCCCTGCTCGATCTGGGTCTCCCGCAGCACCTGAAGCACCCGCCCATGTGCCCGCAGCTCGGTCCTGAACTCCGCCACGTCGCGGTCGTACACGGCAACGACCGCCCGCGTCGTCGTGATCTGCTCCCGCAGAGCGTCCGTCTCCGCCTCCAGGGCGTCGATGCGGCGGCGAAGTTCTTCCGTCTCACTCATACGGCCTAGCGTAACCGAGCTCGATTACGCAGAGTCATACAACCAACACCATCCGTGAGGTGTGGTCGTGGACCGCCCGGGTACCCGCAGTCACGGACCGGAACGACCGGTACACCGGAAGGGGAGGCGACACTCATGGGCCTCGGCGGGTGCATCATTCTCATCGCCGTGGGAGCCATCCTCACGTTCGCGACCGACTGGGACATGCAGGGGGTCAACCTCGACCTGGTCGGAATCATCCTGATGATCGTCGGCCTGATCGGCGTGACGACCTTCAGCAGCATCGCCCGGCGCCGCCGGGTGGTGGTGCCTCCGGCGTCGACGACCGTCGTCGAGGAGGAGCGCCACCACCACCGCGGCGGATACAGCGACGGGTACGGCATCTAGGACAGGTCTGGCTCAGCTCCACGGGCTCGCACGTCGGCGGGGCCCAGGCCGAGGCCGGCGGGCCGTGGGTCCGACAGTCTCAGGTCTTGGGCAGGGTGTCCACGTAGTGGGTCCCGTCGGCGGTGAGGCCCGCCACGGCCTTCTGGACGTCCTTCACGGGTACGGCCGCGTCGGCCTGGTAGTAGAGCCAGTCGACGCTCATGTCCCAGGTGCGCGGCGCCCCCTTGAAGGGCAGGTCGATGAACCACGTGCTGAAGTTGATGCTCATGGGCTCGCGCGGGGAGTAGTCCCGGTCGCTGGTGAACAGCTTCTCGCCATCCACGGAGTAGGTGGTTCTGCCGTCCAGCGCGGTGATCACCATGGTGTGCCAGCCGCCCAGCTTCGTCACGTGGGTGCTGGTGACCCGGTCCCCGCGCTCGCTGCTGCGCCAGCTCGTGGTGTCGAGCCGGGGCCCCAGCCGTCCCCATCCGCCGTTGGGCATGTACTCGTAGTCGAGTTCGCTGTACTTCGGCGACGCGTGGTCGGGCGAGATGGTGAAGAAGGACTCGGAGACGTGGTCGCCGTCGCTGCCGCTCGCCGGCTCGTCGCTGAAGTGCACGCGGGCGACGAGGGTGCCGGTGAAGAAGACCGGCCGGGTGCTGTGGAACTCGGACTGCCGGGTACCCGGCGCGGTCCCGTCGGTGCCGGCCCGCAGCCGGAGGGTCTGACCCGCCGTGCCGTCCTTGGCGGCGGGGAAGCTGACGCCGTCCGCCGACCAGGTGTCCTTGATTCCCGGGCCGCCTTCGCCGCTGCGGACCTGCCAGCCGTTGGCGGCCAGCGCGGGGTCGTCGGGACCGGTGTAGTCGAAGTCGTCGAAGAGGACGCCCTTGGGCGGCGCGGCCGCGGCCGGCCCGGATGAGGGGGTGGCGGCAGGGGTGGGCGGCGGGGTGACGCCGTTCGGCTCCTCTCCCCAGACCAGTGCGCCGCCCAGGTAGGCGGTCACGAGCTTCGACGGTGTGTACGTGGTGTCCTCGGCGTCGAACGAGCGGTCGTCCGCCTGGTTCAGCTTCTCGTGGTCGACGCGGTAGAGCTGGAGCCCGATGCCCTGGCTGGTCTTGCCGGGGGCCAGGCTGCCCGCCTGGGCCGTGAAGCCGATCTGGAGGTAGTGGTCGGCCTTCGGGGCCGGATCGTCCGCCGGGCCGGTCCGCTGGGTGACGTTGGTGCAACCGAGCGCGGTCTGTACGCAGTTGGAGCCGTACGCGGACGCGCCGTCCGCCGTGTAGTAGTACCGCAGCGTCACGTCGCTCAGGTCCACGGTCTTCCCGGACGTGTTGATGATTTCCAGCCATGGCTTCGCCACCGCGGTCGTGGCCGGGGCGCCGGTCCGGTAGCGGACCGTGAGCAGGGGAGCCTGATCCGTGGACCGCCACCACCTGTAGAGGACGGTGCCGCCCGCAGCGAGAATTCCCAGGGAGAGTACGAATATGAGGGCATTGCGTGCTCGGTGGGAGGATTTGCGGCGGTGGCTCACGAAAGCTCCCCGAAGTCATGGCTGATCATCGCCGAGCATCGTAGGCATAGTCCACCAAACGCTCCAGGCTGGTGTGGTTTTCCTCACTGTCACCTAGTGTCGCCTGTCGCACCTTATGGATCCCATCGCCCGAATTATCCCCCCTTTCTCAGGTAAACAGGGCGTCAGATGTTCGTATGCGGTTCAACCAGGTGAGGAATTGTCAGGACTCCTGTGCGGTATTTTTCGGGGGGCGATTTCACGCCATGAACACAGCGGAGGGGCGCTGTGTGAAGGAACCTGGTGGGGGTAGCTGGCAGTGGCCGGTACAACGGCGCGCCGTGAGCGTGTCGAATCGCGGCGCGCATCGCGGAGCAGGCACCGACGAAGCCGCGTCGCGCACGTCGACACGTCGAACGAGGTGGTCTACGAGACCGTCGTGCTCGTTCCCGCGCGGAACGAGGAGGTCGGAGTCCTCACCTCGCTGGAGTCCCTGGCCGGTCAGACCAGACGGCCCGACCTCATCGTCGTGGTGGTCAACAACTCGACCGACCGCACCGAGGAATTCGCGCAGCGGTTCGCCGCCGACGAGCACTCACCGCCGACGGTCGTCCTGACCTTCCACGACAACCCGCACAAGAAGGCGGGCGCCCTCAACTTCGGCCTGCGCTGGCTCAGGGAGGCCGTCGGCGGACGGCTGAACAACCGGGTGCGGCACGTCCTGGTCATGGACGCCGACACCGAACTGCACCCGAGGTTCATCGAGCGGGCCCGCAACGTCATCGCCTCCGACCCCGAGATCGGCGGTGTCAGCGCCGCCTGTCTCGGCCGTACCGACCTGTGGCGCAACCCCTGGCAGCGGTTCCTGCTCGGCATGCAGATCATCGAGTACGGCCGGGCCGCGAACGCGCGTTTCCGCCGGGACGTCCACACCATGTCGGGGGCCGGCTCCTTCTACCGGGCCGAGGCCCTGCAGGGTCTGATCGACTGGCGTGGCGAGGTCTTCTGGGAGGACCACAGGAACCTCGTGGAGGACTACGAGACCACGCTGGCCCTGAAGGAGTCCGGCTGGAAGGTGACGGCCAACGAGCTCTGCATCGCCTACACCGACCTCATGCCCACGCTGCGCGAGCTGATCCAGCAGCGCGAACGGTGGAGCCGCGGCACCGTGGACACCCTGCGCCGCCGAGGCTGGACGAAGTTCACCTGGCACTCCATCACCACCATGGTCCTGGGGTTCGTGGGCTTCGCCTACATCCTGGGCTGGGGTTCGCGGCAACTCGTGCTGCTCGCCGAGTACGGCTTCTACCACCAGCCGTTCCTGTGGGCGCTCTTCGCCTTCTGGATCGTCTATCCCGCCCTGCGCGTACGGAACCTCGGCTGGAAGGCGATGCTCGTCGAAGCCCTGCTGATTCCGGAGCTGGTGTACACGGTCGTGCGGGCGTACTGGCTCCTGTCGTCCGTCGTGAAGTCGTACGTGACCCGCGTGGCCGCGTGGAAGTAGATCGGGGAGAGAGATGAACACCCTCAAGGGCCTGGGGGCGTGTGCGGTGCTCGCGGGTATCGCCTTCGCGGTGACCAGGGTGGTGACGGTCGACCAGATGACGCTCGGCATCACCGTCACGGTCGTCGCCGTGTCCCTCGTCACCTACATGGCGTCCCTCAGACGCCGTCGCATGGACCGCCGCGCGGCCAACGGACGGATCAGGTCCAGGAGCGTCACTCCGGGCTGACGGGCTCCTCGTCCTCTCTCTCCGCCGGATCAGGCCAGCGCGTGCCCCGTCGTCGCGTCCACGTGGGCCGGGACCTCGTCGTGGCGGTCGCCGACGGTGGACGTGCCGGTGGGTTCGAAGACGAGGATCTCGGTGGGTGCGGGGGCGTACGGCTTGTGTTCGGTGCCGCGCGGGACCGTGAAGACGCTGCCCCTGGGCAGGACGACCGTGCGCTCGCCGGCCGGCTCACGCAGGGCGATGTGCAGTTCGCCGTTCAGGACGAGGAAGAACTCGTCGGTGTGGTCGTGGACGTGCCAGAGGTGCTCGCCCTCCAGCTTGGCGACGCGGACGTCGTAGTCGTTGACGGTGGTGACGATGCGGGGGCTCCACTGCTCGGTGAAGGAGGCGAGCGCGGTGGACAGCGAGATCGGTTCCATGGGGACATCGTCCGGGCTGCCCCGCTCACCGCACGAGTGCTAGAAATCGCACATGCCGCAAGGATCCTCGCACCGTTCGCACAAGGTCGCCGTGATCGTCGACGAGGGCACCAACCCCTTCGAGGTCGGGGTCGCCACCGAACTGTTCGGGCTGCCCCGCCCGGAGCTCGGACGGCCGGAGCCGCTCTACCGGGTGACACTGTGCACGCCCACGCGCGCGGTGCGGATGAATCACGGCTTCTTCACGATGACCGGCACGGCCGGGCTGGAAGCCGTCGACACGGCGGACACCCTCGTCGTGCCCGGCCGGCCCGACAACGTCGTCCCGCGCGGCGACGACGTCCTGGACGCCATCCGGCGCACCCACGCGCGCGGGGCCCGCGTCATGAGTTTCTGCACGGGCACCTTCGCGCTCGCCGAGGCCGGACTGCTCGACGGACGGCGCGCCACCACGCACTGGATGTGGGCCGACGCCTTCCGTGAGCTGCACCCGAAGGTGCGGCTCGAGTCCGACGTGCTCTTCGTCGACGAGGGCGACCTGCTGACCGCCGCGGGCAGCGCGGCCGCGCTCGACCTGGGTCTGTACCTCGTACGGCGCGACCACGGCGCCGAGATCGCCAACGCCGTCTCCCGGCGGCTGCTGTTCGCCGCCCACCGTGACGGCGGTCAGCGGCAGTTCGTGGAGCGGCCGGTGCCGGAGGTGCCCGACGAGTCGCTCGCCCCACTGCTGGCCTGGGCGCAGGAGCGGCTGGGAGAGGCCCTGACGGTGGCGGACCTGGCGGCGCGGGCCGCGGTCAGCCCCGCCACGCTGCACCGCCGCTTCCGCGCGCAGCTCGGCACGACCCCGCTCGCCTGGCTCACGGGGGAACGCGTGGCGCTCGCCTGCCGGCTGATCGAACGCGGGGAGGAGCGCCTGGACGTGGTGGCGGCCCGGAGCGGCCTGGGGACGGCCGCCAACCTGCGGGCGCGGCTGCGACGCGAGACGGGACTCAGTCCGTCGGCCTACCGGCGGCGTTTCGGACCGGCCGCCGGGGAAGCGCTGACCGTATGAGATACCTCGTACGCGACCGGCTCCTCGCCTTCGGTGACGACTACTGGATCGAGGACGACCGGGGGAACAGGGTCTACCTCGTCGACGGCAAGGCGATCCGGCTGCGGGACACCTTCGAGCTGAAGGACACCCGAGGGCGGGTCCTGATCGACATCCGCCAGAAGATGTTCGCCCTGCGGGACACAATGGTGATCGAACGGGACGGCGAGCCCCTGGCGACGATCCGCCGCAAACGGCTGTCGCTCCTGCGCAACCACTACCGGGTGTCCCTAGCGGACGGCCGCACCGAGCTCGACGTCAGCGGGAAGATCCTCGACCGGGAGTTCGCCGTCGAGTACGACGGCGAGCTGCTGGCCGTCGTCTCCCGGCGGTGGCTGCACGTGCGGGAGACGTACGGCGTCGACGTCGTACGCGAGGACGCGGATCCGGCGCTGCTGATCGCGGTGACGGTGTGCGTGATCCACCTGGCGGAGAAGGAGCGGGAGGGCTAGGCCCTGCCGGAAGGCGTGCGGGGAGTACGGCCGTGGGGGGCTTCGTGAGTCCGCCCATGGGGGGATTCATGGGTCCGGCCGTGGGGGGCTTCGTGAGTCCGCCCATGGGGGGATTCATGGGTCCGGCCGTGGGGGACGTCGTGAGTCCGGCCGTGGCCGTCCCAGCAGTCGCCTTCGGGTTCCCCGGGGTCCCCCGGGTCCTCGGGGTTCGGCTCGGACGGTGCCGGGGCGTCCTCCTTCGGAGGGGTGGGGGTTTCCGGGTCCGGGGCTTGCGCGGGAGGTTCGGTCGGGGTCCCGGTCGCCGGGTCATCCGTTTTCGGGTGGTCCGTCCCTGAACCGGGGGTGTGCGTACCGGGGGTGTCCGAGGGTGCCGTCGGCTTCGGGTGCGTTCCTGGGGCCTGCGGGTCCGGACCGTCCGATTCCGGAGCCTCGTCCGCCGGTCTCCGGGTCACGTCCTCAACCGTCGTTCCCCTCCCGCCGGCGCCGCTCGCCGGCTCGGGGGTCACGGGTGTCGTCGGCGTACCGGGGGATACGGCTGTGCCGGCGTCCGTGCGGATCTGCTCGGCATCCGCCCTGCCGGTCCCGGGCTCCTCGGTGCCGGCGCCGTCCTTCCGCGGTTGCGCCACCGGCGCCCGGTCCACGGGAACCTCGGCCACCGGCGCCTGAGCGACCGGCACCCGCTGCGGCGCCTCGGGTGAGGCGTCGGCCGAGCCGAGGGCGAGGCAGATCGCCACGGTGCCCGCCACAGCCGCGCCCGCGGCGACCGCGAGCGGCGTCTTCGCGCCACCGGTGGCGGCGTGGCGCGCCCCGTGCAGCAGGCCGCCGCCGTGCCCGCCCGTCCAGGTCGCCCCGGTCACCGCACCGGCGGACCCGGCCGTGAACGACAGCAGGAACCGCCCCGCACCGCCCAGCGCGAACACCAGCAGGGCCGGGCCGACGAGCGCGGGCAGCCGGTTGTTGGCCCGCATCAGGACCGTGAGCCGCTGACGGCAGTCGTCGCACGCGTCCACATGGCCGAGCAGCCGCTCCGACTGCCGTGCCGTCGCCGCGCCGCGCACGTACGCCGGCATGCGGGCACAGTGCACCTGGCAGGCGGGGTCGTCGGGGACACCGGTCTGGGTGCTGAGGTAGGCCTGCCGCATGCCCTCGCGGGCCCGGTGCAGCAGGACCGCCGTCGCGCCCTGCTTGGTGCCGAGCTGGGGGCCGATCGCCGCCAGCGGCTGGCCCTCCGCCTCGGCCAGCCACAGCGCCTTCACCCAGCGCTCGGGGAGCTGGCCCAGCACCCGCATCAGCAGATCGACGGAGGACACCTGCTCGGCGGGGTCGTCCCGGTGCGCGTCGGCCTCGGCCCGCTCGTCGGTCTGCGGATCCCGCGGCGTCTCCCGGGCGGCGCTCCCGGCGGCGATCGCGAGATGCCGGACCGTCGTCATCAGGTACGCGGGTACGTTGTCGATCTCGTGCCCCGCGGACAGCCTCCGCCACACCCGGAAGTGCGCCTCGGCGACGAGGTCCTCGGCGACCCAGGCGTTCCTGGTGAGCGAGCGCGCGTACGCGACGAGACGAGGCTGCTGCTCCTCGTAGATCCGGGCGTACTCGGCGGTGGAACCGGGGGTGGAACCATCGTTCATGGCAGCAACGCTCCAGTTGCCTGCGAAGGACGGGGAGGGACGGGGACTGCGGGGAGACGGTAAGGGCGGGGAGACGGTAAGGGCGGGGTACGGGTTTGTCAGCGTAGATGACAAAAATTTCAACTACAGTTCCGACAGCACCGCAAGGTGACTCAGGTCACACCGATCGCCTTCGCCGGTCGCGTAATGCGCGGCCCTCCGCACGGTCGAGAAGGCGTACCGGCACATGAATCGGAGACGGACCGTGCACATCACCCTGGACCAGCCCCTGGGCGCCCGCCTGATCACCCGCGACCAGGAGCTCGCGCTGCCCGTGACCCTTCGCTACACGTCCGACGACCCGCTCGCCGTGCAGTTCGTGTTCCCGGGCTGCGCCACGCTCGACGGCGAGCCGGCGACCTGGACCTTCGCCCGGACACTCCTGGAGGAGGGGCTGGGCGCCCCCTCCGGGGTGGGCGCCGTGCACGTCTGGCCGTGCGGGCCCTGCCACACGATCGTGGAGCTCCACGCGGCGCAGGGCGTGGCCATGATCCGCTTCGACTCCGCCGCGCTCCACCGCTTCCTGCTGCGGTCGTACACCGTGACCGAACCGGGCGGCGAGTTCTCCGGCCCGGCCCTCGACCGGGGCCTCACCGCGCTGCTCGACGGCGTGTGAGCCGCGCCGCCGGCGGGGGACGCTCAGCGCCGAGGCGGCTGGAGCCCCAGCACGCGGTCCTTCAGGGCCGGGAACTGCTCCCGGGTCGTCGCGACCTTCGCCGGGTCGAAGTCCACCGTGAGGACCTCCTCGCCCGAACCGGCCTCCGCGAGCACCTCGCCCCACGGATCCACCACGATCGAGTGACCCGCCTGCGGAACTCCCGCGTGCGTCCCGGCCGTTCCACACGCGAGCACGAACGCCTGGTTCTCGACCGCCCGCGCCTGGGCCAGCAGCGTCCAGTGCGCCCGGCGGCGCTCCGGCCAGCCCGCCGGGACGACCAGGGTCTCGGCGCCCGCGTCGACGAGGCCGCGGAAGAGTTCGGGGAAACGGAGGTCGTAGCAGGTGGCCACACCGAGGGTCGTACCGGGGAGCCGTACCGTCACCAGTTCGCGCCCCGCGGCCATCAGGACGGCCTCACCCTTGTCGAAGCCGAAGCGGTGGATCTTGCGGTAGGCGGCGGCCAGCTCACCGGAGGGGGAGAAGACGAGAGACGTGTTGTAGAGGGGTCCGTCACCCGCGGCGGAGCCGCTGTCGGATGCCGCGCGTTCGGGGATCGAGCCCGCGTGCAGCCATACGCCCGCGTCGCTCGCGGCCTTGGCCATGGCCTCGTAGGTGGGTCCTTCCAGCGGCTCGGCCTCGCCGCCGAACTCCTCGTAGGCGAACGCCCCGGTCGTCCACAGCTCCGGCAGCACCACGAGGTCGGCGGAACCGGCCTGTTCCCGCACGAGCGAGGCGACCCGCAAGCGCCGCGCTTCTACCGATTCGCCCTCTTCCACGGCAATCTGGATCAGCGAGGCGCGCACACTACCACCGTCCTGGCATTCGAGTCGTCCACACAGGCCTACGATCGTCACACGAAAGCACTGCCGGGGTGCCTCGCAGCAGCGTAACTTGGGGGTCCCCCCGGGTTCGAGCGCAGTCGATAATCGGGGGAGTTTCACGACACCCGCCGACAGCCACCTCCCGCTGGCAACGCCGCCACCACCTGCCCGCCCGTGTACCGACCGCCGAGGGGTCCCGTTCCGTGAGTCTGCATCCCACCCTCCAGCCCTACGCCGACGCCTGGACCCACTCCATCGAAGCGATATCCGAGCTGGTGCAGCCACTGGTGGAGGCGGACTGGAACCGCCGGACCCCCTGCCCGGGCTGGTCGGTGCGCGACATCGTGTCGCACGTCATCGGGCTGGACTGCGAGATGTACGGCGACCCGCGCCCCATCCACTCCCTCCCGCGCGACCTCTTCCACGTCGCCACCGACCTCCAGCGCTACATAGAGGTCCAGGTCGACGTCCGCCGTCACCACACGGCGCCGGAGATGACGTCCGAGCTGGAGTACACGATCATCCGCCGCAACCGCCAGCTGCGCAACGAGTCGCGCGATCCCGGAGCGAAGGTGCGCGGCCCCCTCAGCACCGAGCTCACCCTGGAAGAGTCCATGCGCAACCACGCGTTCAACGTGTGGGTGCACGAGCAGGACCTGCGCGCCGCCCTCGGCCGCCCCGGCAACCTCGACTCCCCCGGCGCGCACGTCGCCCGGGACGTCCTCCTCGCCGAACTGCCCGCCGTCGTCGCCGAGAAGGCCGATGCCCCGCGCAGCTCCGCGGTCGTCTTCGACGTCCACGGGCCCGTCGAGTTCCTGCGCACGATCCGCGTCGACATCCAGGGCCGCGGCACCCTCGAAACGGCCCCCGCCCTCGGCCCGGCCGCCGCCTTCACACTCGACTGGGAGACGTACGTCCGCCTCGCCTGCGGCCGCGTCACGCCGGAGGCGGTCGCGGACCGGGTGAAGGCGGAGGGGGAGCCCGAGCTGACGGCGGCGATCCTGCGGAACTTCGCGGTGACGAAGTAGGGCGCGCAACTGGTGACGAACCAGGACTTACCGCTACGGAACGGGCCCGTCGTGAGCGTTACGACGGGCCCGTTCCATGAGATGCGCCGGTGTCAGGCGATGCTCGCGTAGCCGAAGTTGATGAGCTTCTTCACGTCCGTCGTGCGGTTGGCCGCCGAGGAGGAGGTGAGGACGGTGCCCATGACCGACTTGCCGTTGAGCGTGGCGGCGAAGACGAGGCAGTACTTGGCGTCCGGGCCGGAGCCGGTCTTGATGCCGAGCGTGCCGTTCCAGCCGAGCAGGGTGTTGGTGTTGGTCCAGGTGGCCATCGTGCGGGTGGAACCGCTCGCGGTGATGGTCTTGGCCGTGTACGCCTTGGTCTTCACGACGGACTTGAACGTGGGGCTCGCCATCACGCTCTTGGCGAGCTTGGTCAGGTCGCGCGCGGTCGAGTAGTTGGAGCCGTTGCTCAGACCGTCGAACGAGTCGAAGTGCGTGTTCGTCATACCGAGGCTCTTGGCCATCGTGTTCATCTTGGCGATGAAGTTCTTGGTGCGGGCCGCGACCGTCGTACCGGTTCCGAACTTGTCGGCGAGGGCCATCGCGGCGTCACAGCCGGACGGCAGCATCATCCCGTACAGCAGCTGACGGACGGTGACCTTGTCGCCGACGATCAGCTTGGCCGACGAGGGGTAGCCCTCGGAGACCATGTAGTTGCTGATGTCCCTTTTGATCGTGACCTTGGTGTCCAGGTTCAGGTTCGCCTGGGAGAGCACCACCTTCGCGGTCATGATCTTCGTGGTGGAGGCGGTCAGCCGGCGGGTGTCGGCGTACTTGGCGTAGAGCGCCTTGCCCGTGGCGCCGTTCATCACGAAACCGCTTTTGGCGGTGATCGTGGGCACCGTGACAGCCTGGGCGGGCGCCGCGGTGAGGGCACCGGTGACGAGCACTGCGCCAGTCGTCACGGCGACGGCGGCGGCCCTGCGGACACGGAAGCCCTTGATGGCGGTTATCAACTGAAATACCCCGATTACGTCGAATGCCCCTACGGTGCGGCCGAGTTGAAGGGGAAAGCAGATGGGGCCGCATGTGTGTGACACGTAAGTAGCACAGAAGGTTGTGCGTCCGCTGCGAGGAAATTCTCAATCTCCTCTCCTGTCCCTCCTGCCGGTGATCCTCGTCCCTCGGGCGGCCCCCTCGGGGTCCGCATGGTGGACGCGCCGCACCCATGCGTACGTGTTGTATCTATCCTGTGGACATGTCATCCGCCCCGCCCGTCCCGCTCAAGCAGCCGCCCGCCACCGACCGTGTCTACGCCCACGTCAAACAGGGTGTCCTGGACCGCCGTTACGAGGGCGGCACACTCCTCACCGAGGGCGAGCTCGCCGAGGCGGTCGGCGTTTCCCGCACTCCGGTGCGCGAGGCGCTGCTGCGGCTCGAGACGGAGGGGCTGATCAAGCTCTACCCGAAGAAGGGCGCGCTGGTCCTGCCGGTGTCCGCGCAGGAGATCGCGGACGTGGTGGAGACCCGGCTGCTGGTGGAGGAGCACGCGGCGCGCAAGGCCGTACCGGCACCGCCGGGGCTCATCGAGCGGCTGGAGGAACTGCTCGCACGGCAGAAGGAGCAGGCCGCCGCCGGTGACCTGGCCGCGGCGGCCGTCACCGACCGCTGCTTCCACGCCGAGATCGTCCGCAGCGGCGGGAACGAGATCCTGTCCCGGCTCTACGACCAACTGCGCGACCGGCAGCTGCGGATGGGCGTCGCCGTTCTGCACTCCCACCCCGACCGGATCGCCAAGACCCTCGTCGAGCACGAGGAGATCCTCGAGGCCTTGCGCTCCGGTGACGCGGAGGCGGCCGTCGGGATCGTCCACCGGCATGTCAGCTGGTTCTCGCATCTGGCACGGGGGGAGATCCGATGACGCGGGGGAAGCCGGGGAGGCCGGACAGGCCGGGGAGTTCGGGAAGTCCGGGGAGCAACTCCACCCTTCCGGGTGACCCGCCGGGCGGACGGCGCGCTGTCGCCGTCTGGGGGATCGGTGTCTCCGTCTACTTCGTCGCCGTCATCTTCCGCACGTCGCTGGGGGTGGCGGGCCTCGACGCCGCCGACCGCTTCCAGGTGAACGCCTCGGCCCTGTCCACCTTCTCCATCCTCCAGCTCCTGGTCTACGCGGGCATGCAGATACCGGTCGGCCTGCTGGTCGACCGGCTCGGCACCAAGAAGGTGCTGAGCCTCGGCGTCGTGCTCTTCACCGCCGGCCAGCTCGGGTTCGCGTTCTCGCCCTCGTACGGCATGGCACTCGCCTCGCGGGCGCTGCTCGGGTGCGGGGACGCGATGACGTTCATCAGCGTGCTGCGGCTCGGGACGCGGTGGTTCCCCGCCCGGCGTGGGCCGATGGTCGCGCAGTTCGCGGGGCTGGTGGGGATGGCGGGCAACCTCGTCTCCACGCTGGTCCTGGCGCGCTTGCTGCACGGAGTGGGGTGGACCGCCGCGTTCGCCGGGAGCGCGATGGCGGGCGTGGTCGTCCTGGTGCTGCTTCTGCTGTTCCTGAAGGACCACCCCGAGGGACACGAGCCCGAGCCCTTCCCGCACCAGGGCGCCGCGTACGTCCGGCGGCAGATCGTCGCCTCCTGGCGGGAGCCGGGGACGCGGCTGGGGCTGTGGGTGCACTTCACCACCCAGTTCCCGGCGATGGTGTTCCTGCTGCTGTGGGGGATGCCGTTCCTCGTCGAGGCACAGGGGCTCAGCCGGGCCACGGCCGGGGAGCTGCTGACGCTGGTCGTCCTGGCCAACATGGTCGTCGGGCTGGTGTACGGGCAGGTCGTCGCCCGGCACCACGGTGCGCGGCTGCCGCTCGCGCTGGGGACGGTCGGGGCGACGGCCGCGCTGTGGGCTTCCGTACTGGCGTATCCCGGTGAACGGGCGCCGATGTGGCTGCTGGTCGTGCTGTGCACGGTGCTCGGTGCCTGCGGGCCCGCCTCGATGATCGGCTTCGACTTCGCGCGGCCGGCCAATCCGCCCGAGCGTCAGGGGACCGCCTCCGGGATCACCAACATGGGTGGTTTCGTCGCCTCCATGACGACGCTCTTCGCGATCGGCGTGCTGCTGGACGCGACCGGGGACGACTATCGGATCGCCTTCTCCGCGGTGTTCGTGCTGCAGGCGCTCGGGGTGAGTCAGATCCTGCGGTTGCGGAGGCGGGCGGCCCGGCGGGAGCGGGAGCGGTTGATCGCGAGTCGGGTGTCTTCAGTGCACGTTCCCGTGTGATGTGGCCGGTGTTGATGCGGGCGTCTCCGGGGGCTGCCGCCCCCGGACCCCCGCTTCGGCCCTGAACGGGCCTCGTCCTCAATCGCCGGACGGGCTGATTTCACCGGCCCTCGTACAAAGGGCGCCGAACTGCGAGCTTTCATCAGCCCTCGTTCTGGGGCGCCGGAGGGGATGATCTCGCCGGCTCACAGGGCGCCACCGAAACCCTGTTGTCCGCACGTCCGTTCGGCCTCTACCGTCAGGACCCATCGACGTGTAGCTCAGCAGCAGAGCACCGGGCTGTAATCCCGGAGGGCGCGGGGGCGGCACCCGCCACGTCGGCTCATCGACGTGTAGCTCAGCAGTAGAGCACCGGGCTCGAGACCCGGAGGGCACGGGGGCGGAACCCGTCACGTCGGCTTATGAACCACGACGCTGACCAGCAGCACCTCGCAGAGGCGAACCCGGGCTACGCGTCCGGCCAACTGGCCAAGGCGCTCAGGACCGCCCACACCCACCAGGACCCCGACACCCGCCTCCGCGCGCAGGAGAAGAGCCGCGCCTGGCGGGCCGTGCTCGCCGGCATGGCCAACGGGTTGCTCGCGATCGGCTCGCGCACCCCGGTCGCCGGACTGCCCGCCTGGGTGACGCCCGAGGTCGTCCGCGGCGGCTTCGCCACCGGCCGGCCGAGCGCCGGCGGCCCGCTGAGCGCGTACGAGATCGAGGTGGCGCGGCAGGCGGGTATCCCGGAGAACCGGCGGGCCCTCTTCGCGTACTGGCTGTCCGAGGACGGGCTGAGCCGGCTCTACGACCTGCTCGCCGGCGGACGTTACGAGGTGACCGTCCCCGAGCAGGCCGCCCTGCTCACCGTGGCCTGGCTCGCCCGGGCCGGGGAGACGGACGCGGCGCTGGAGCTCGTCGAGGAACTGGCCCCGTTCGCGGACCGTCTGCGCTTCACGCCGCCGCCGGCCGAGCGTCCCGCACCCGACGCCGACGCCGTGCACCGCCGTACCGTCGACGACGCCTGGCACGCCCTGGACCGGCGCCGGCCCAGCGAGGCCGTGGAGACGCAGCGGGAGGCGCTGGCCGTCTGGCACCCGTTCGGGGACGAACTGCTCGCGCACTGGCTGGAGACGGCCGACGACGGGCAGGTCCTGGCGCGCACACCCGACGCCGCCTGGCACGAGCGGGGCGCCGAGCTGCTGCGCCGCTACCGCGACCTCGCCCGCCGGCACACGTACTGCACCAAGCACCTCAACCCCAAGCAGAACCTGGGGATCCTGCGGGGCGCGTTGGAGGAGACCGTCGCCCGGCGTGAGCTGGACGCGCGTCGGCTCGGGCTGCTGCGGCACGCCGTCACGTCCATGGTGCGGCGGCGCGGGCTGCCCGGTTCCGCGGAGCTGACGGCGCTGCGCCGGGAGCAGGCCGCGCAGGCGGCGCTGCCCTCGCACCACGCCCTGGCCCAGCTCGTGCTGCGCCGGCTGTCCGGGCTGCCGCAGGAGGAGGGCGTCGCGGAAGTCGAGCCGCTCGTCGCTGCGGTGAGCGAGGCGGAGGCGCGGGAGACGGGGCTGCCCGCGGGCGCGGCGATCCCGCGCGTCCTGCGCCGGCCCGTCGAGGCCGCGCTGAGCGCTCCCATCGGCACGCTGGTGGAACGCGGAGCCGTGCCCTCGGCAGAGGTGCTGGCCGAGCTGGTACCGCAACTCGTCGCCGCCACCACCGCGCAGGCCTACCCGGACGACTCCCTGCGCACCCTGGCCGCCGCCAACTACCGCGCGTTCCGCAACCGCCGTTCGCTGCTGCTGCTCAACCTGGAGCGGCAGGTGCGGGTGGAGGAGCTGCCGTGGGTGAAGGCCGTGGCCGGGTGGCGCTCCGACACCGAGGCGGGCGAGGTGTCCGCGATCGCGCTGCGGCAGCTCGGCGAGCTGGCCGTGCAGGCGTTCCCCGGCACGATCCTGCCCAACCCGCTCGTCCGCGAGCTGTCCGTCCTCGCCCGCGAGGCCGACCTGGGCGCTCCCCTGGTCGAGGAGCTGGCCGCGGACATCTTCATGGGCACCTTCACCCCGAAGTTCCTCGCCGCGGCCCGCGTCGCGGCGGAACTGCTGGGCGGCGGCTCGCTCTACGAGCGCTACTACGACATCGACTACCGGGCCGTCCGCAACATGGCGATCGCGGAGGCCGGCGAGGCGCAGACCCGGGCGCACCGGCCCCGGACCTCACCGGCGTTCGCGAAGCTGTGCGCCGAGCGCGCCAAGGCCTCCTCGTCCCGGCGGCAGTGGGGCTTCGGCTCGGTGGCGGCGAACGGCACGGTGATCGAACAGTCCCAGATCCTCACCACGCACAACCTGGCCACCCTGGTCCACCGCGTCGGGATCGCCCCGGCCACCGGCTGGGAGGACCTGGCCCGTCGCAGCTTCGACACCGTCTGCCGCCTGACCGCCCGCGTCCAGGGCAACCCGCGTCCCCTGGCCGTCATCAAGGACGCGGCCTACGCCTGGCGGCAGATGCTGTTCCACCTGTCCCTGTGCACGGACCAGGAGCAGACCCGCACCCTGGCCTGGCTGTCCGACGAACTCACCCGCCGCCCCGGCCATGTCGCCACCCGCCTCGCCCCCGCCCTCACCGGCCTGCACCAGGTCGCCGAGGGAGGCTCAGCAGAGGACGGCAACGGCCGCCGACTCCTGGGATGGACCACCGGGGGCCACTGGCTGCGGGGGGAAAGGGCGCCGCTTTCGGGCCGGTGAGGGGCGTCGACGGGCTGTGGTGTCGGGGCTGTGCGGGACATCGGCGGTCCGTGATGTCGGGCCGGTGAGGGGCGTCGACGGGCTGTGGTGTCGGGACTGTGCGGGACGTCGGCGGTCCGTGGTGTCGGGACTGTGCGGGACGTCGGCGGTCCGTGATGTCGGCCCGGGGCGGGGCCTGACGGGCTGTGACGTCGGGGCGGTGCGGGGCCTGACGGGCTGTACGTCGGGGCGGTGAGAAACGTCACCACCAGCCGACCGTCCTCGCCGGAGCCGCGAACGGCCTGGAGCCGCGCCCCGCCTGACGAGAGCCGCGAACGGCCTGACGGGAGCCGCGCCCCGCCTGACGAGAGCCGCGAACGGCCTGACGGGAGCCGCGCCCCGGTCGGCGGGCGCGCGGCTCCTCACGTGGGCCGGGGGTGACTCACCCCCAGGTGATCAGTTTCTTCGGCTGCTCCAGGATCGCCGCCACGTCCGCCAGCACCTTGGAGCCCAGTTCGCCGTCGACCAGGCGGTGGTCGAAGCTGAGCGCCAGTGTGGTGACCTGACGCGGCTTCACCTTGCCCTTGTGCACCCACGGCTGGAGCTTGATCGCGCCGACCGCGAGGATCGCGGACTCGCCGGGGTTCAGGATCGGCGTGCCGGTGTCGACGCCGAAGACGCCGACGTTGGTGATGGTGACCGTGCCGCCCTGCATGGCCGTCGGGGAGGTCTTCCCCTCGCGGGCCGTCGCCACCAGCTCGCCCAGCGCCTCCGCCAGTTGCGGCAGCGTCTTGTCGTGGGCGTCCTTGATGTTCGGCACGATCAGACCGCGTGGGGTCGCGGCCGCGATGCCCAGGTTCACATAGTGCTTGCGCACGATCTCCTGGTTGGCCTCGTCCCAGGACGCGTTGATGTCCGGGTTGCGCTTGATGGCGACCAGCAGGGCCTTGGCGACCAGCAGGAGCGGGTTGACCCGCAGGCCCTGCAGGTCCTTGTCCTGCTTGAGTTCCTCGACGAGCTTCAGCGTGCGCGTGACGTCGACCGTCACGAACTCCGTGACGTGCGGCGCCGTGAACGCCGATCCCACCATCGCCTGCGCGGTCGCCTTGCGTACCCCCTTGACCGGGATACGGGTCTCGCGCGCCGTGTCGTACGTGACCACCGGGGCCGGCGCCGCGACGGGGGCCGGCGCGGGGGCCGCCGCCGGAACGGGCTGCGGTGCCGTCGGCTGGGGGGCGGGCGCCTGCGCGGGGGCCGCCGCCGCGTGGACGTCCTCGCGCGTGATGATGCCGTCCGGGCCGGACGGGACCACCGTCGCGAGGTCCACGCCCAGGTCCTTGGCCAGCTTGCGCACGGGCGGCTTGGCGAGCGGGCGGGGTTTCTCCACGGCGGCGGGCGGTGTGGGGTGGGCCGCCGTCCCGTGCCCGTTCAGCTCCGCCTGGACGGCCGCGGCAGCCGCCGCGTCCCGACCTGGCGTCTCCGCGGTCTTGCGCGGCCGGCGCTTGGTGGAGGAGGCGGCCACGCCGTATCCGACGAGGACCGGCTGGCGGCCGGAGCCCTCCGCCTTCGGCTCCGCGGTCTGCTGCTCCGCGGCCGGGGCGGGAGCCGGTGCCGATTGCGCCGCGGGCGCAGGCGTCGGCGCCTCGGCGGGTGCGGCGCCGCCCGTCACGTCCACCGCGATGATCGCGGTGCCCACGTCCACCGTGGTGCCCTCGGGGAAATGCAGCTCGCGGACCACACCGTCGTAGGGGATGGGCAGTTCGACGGCGGCCTTGGCCGTCTCGACCTCGCACACCACCTGGCCGTCCGTCACCGTGTCCCCGGGCTGGACGTACCACTTGAGGATCTCGGCCTCGGTGAGCCCCTCGCCCACGTCCGGCATCTTGAACTCGCGTACGGACGCTTCCGTCATCGTCGTCACGACCCTCTCCTCAGTACGCCAGGGCACGGTCGACGGCGTCGAGTACCCGGTCCAGGCCCGGCAGGTACTCCTCCTCGAGACGCGCCGGCGGGTACGGGGCGTGGTAGCCGCCGACCCGGAGCACCGGGGCCTCCAGGTGGTAGAAGCAGCGCTCCGTGATCCGGGCGGCGATCTCCGCGCCCGAGCCGAAGAACACCGGCGCCTCGTGGACGACGACCAGACGGCGGGTCTTCTCCACGGAGGCCTGGATGGAGTCGAAGTCGAGCGGGGAGACCGAGCGCAGGTCGAGGACCTCGAGGTTCCTGCCCTCCTCGGCGGCCGCGGCGGCGACCTCCTGGCAGAGCTTCACCATCGGGCCGTAGGCGACGAGGGTCAGGTCGGTGCCCTCGCGGACGACCTGGGCCTTGTGCAGGGGGCCGGGGATGGCCTCGGCGTTGACCTCGCCCTTGTCCCAGTAGCGCCGCTTGGGCTCGAAGAAGATCACCGGGTCGTCGCTCTGGATGGCCTGCTGCATCATCCAGTAGGCGTCGCCGGCGTTCGACGGGGAGACGATCTTCAGGCCCGACACGTGCGCGAAGAGCGCCTCGGGGGACTCGGAGTGGTGCTCGACGGCGCCGATGCCGCCGCCGTAGGGGATGCGGACGACGACGGGGAGCTTGACCTTGCCCAGGGAGCGGGCGTGCATCTTCGCGAGCTGGGTGACGATCTGGTCGTAGGCCGGGAAGACGAAGCCGTCGAACTGGATCTCCACCACCGGACGGTAGCCGCGCAGGGCGAGGCCGATCGCGGTGCCCACGATGCCGGACTCGGCGAGCGGGGTGTCGATGACGCGGGACTCGCCGAAGTCCTTCTGCAGGCCGTCCGTCACCCGGAACACGCCGCCGAGCTTGCCGACGTCCTCGCCCATGACGAGGACCTTGGGGTCGGATTCCAGGGCGCGGCGCAGCGACTCGTTGATCGCCTTGGCCAGCGCCATCGTCTTGATCGTCTCGGCCATCTCAGTTACCCCCGTCCGAGTCCGCGAACGACGCCTGGTAGGCGGCGAACTGGGCCCGCTCCTCGTCGACGAGCGCATGCCCGTCCGCGTACACGTTCTCGAAGATGGCGAAGTGGTCCGGGTCCGGCATGGCACGGACCGCTTCGCGCACTCGCCTGCCCAACGCCTCGCTCTCGGCCTCGAGTTCCGCGAAGAATCCCTCGTCCGTGTGGTTTGAGGCCTCCAGGTGGCGGCGAAGGCGCAGGATCGGGTCCTTCGCCTCCCAGGCCAGGCGCTCGTCGTCGTGCCGGTAGCGGGTGGGGTCGTCGGAGGTGGTGTGGGCGCCCATGCGGTACGTGTACGCCTCGACGAGGGTCGGCCCCTCGCCCCTGCGGGCCCGCTCCAGGGCCCACTTGGTGACCGCGAGGCAGGCCAGGACGTCGTTGCCGTCGACGCGGACGCCCGGGAAGCCGTAGCCCTGGGCGCGCTGGTACAGCGGGACGCGGGTCTGCTTCTCGGTGGGCTCGGAGATCGCCCACTGGTTGTTCTGGCAGAAGAACACGACCGGCGCGTTGTAGACGGCGGAGAAGGTGAACGATTCGGCCACGTCGCCCTGGCTGGAGGCGCCGTCGCCGAAGTAGGCGATGACGGCGCTGTCCGTGCCGTCCTTGGCGACGCCCATCGCGTAGCCCGTGGCGTGCAGGGTCTGGGAGCCGATGACGATCGTGTAGAGGTGGAAGTTGTTGCTGTTGGGGTCCCAGCCGCCGTTGTTGACGCCGCGGAACATGCCCAGCAGGTTGGTCGGGTCGACGCCGCGGCACCAGGCGACGCCGTGCTCGCGGTAGGTCGGGAAGACGTAGTCGTCGTCGCGCAGGGCGCGGCCGGAGCCGGTCTGGGCGGCCTCCTGGCCGAGCAGCGAGGCCCACAGGCCGAGCTCGCCCTGGCGCTGCAGGGAGGTGGCCTCGGCGTCGAAGCGGCGGGTGAGCACCATGTCGCGGTACAGGCCGCGCAGCTCCTCGGGGGTGACGCCGGCGACGTACGGGTCGTACTCGGCGTTCTTGACGCGCTTGCCCTCGGGCGTCAGCAGCTGCACGAGCTGGGGCTCGGTGCCCTTCTTGGCGGCGGCGCGGGTGGTGCGGGTGGCGCTTGCGGCGCGTTTGGTGCCGGTGGCCTTGGCCGCCGCGGCGCGGGTGGTGCCGGCCGCCGCCTCGGTGCCGGTGGCGCCGGCCTTGCTTCCGGCGCTGCGTCGCGGCTTGCGCGCGGCAGTGCTCTCCACGGTCACGTGTGCTCCTCCGTCGGTCCGGCCCCCGGGGTTGCCGGGAACCAGTGCGGCTCACCTGTTTCCGACACCCGTGCACGGGGTGGGTGTCACTCGGCCGGAACAGGCGTGACAGGTGCCCCGGCGAGCGCCCTGCAAGCCTCACGTTACCCAGTACGCCACATTTCTGTGAAACCCCTCTGACCTGCGTTTTTGCTTGGATTTCCAAGTAAATCGGCAAAGTCGGGAAGCACCCTGGTCACAGCCTTGCAGGAGGCCGGAGCAACGGCACGTTATCCCGCGCACCCAGGTCACGGGAAGAGTTTGTGTCGCAGACCGATTCCTTGCACGGAGACGGAAATAGCAGTGTTTTTCTCCTGGACGGCCACGCGGTCGTCCGGCGTGGCGTGAACCGCTCCCGACGGCGGACGGCATCGAAGCGGTCCACAGGGCGACCGTCGCGGACCACTTGTGACGCCTGGTGACGTGCTGTGACAACGCCCAGCTCACAGGCGTGTCCCGTGCCCTAGCATCGGGCGCGTGCCGCGCTCTTGTGTACCACCCGTCGTGCCCCACGCGCCCCCTCTGGGCGCCCTCCTCCGCCGGTACGCCGCCGGCTCCCCGCTCGCCTGCGAACCCGTCGACCAGGGGCTGCTGAACCGCGGCTACCGGCTGCGCACGACCCGCGGCCGCTACTTCCTCAAGCACCATTTCGACCCGGACACCGCCGACCCGGCCTCGATCGTGCGCCAGCACCGGGCCACCCAGCGTCTGGCCGACCTGGGCGTCCCCGTGGCGCCTCCGCTGGCCGGCCGCGACGGGCGCACGGTCGCCGTCGTCGGCGGCCACGTCTACGCCCTGCACCCCTGGATCGACGGCCGCCACCGTCATGGCGCCCAGCTCACCCCCGACGAGTGCGCCCGTCTGGGGGCGCTGCTGGGGGTCGTCCATGCGAGCCTGGAGCGCGTGATGCCGGTGCACGCGCGAACGCGCGCCACCCCCACCGAGAGCCCCGCGCCCGACGACACCTTCGCCCTGATCGACGACCTCCTCGCGCGCGTGCGCCGGCACCGCCCCGCCGACTCCTTCGACGAGCTGGCCCGCCACCGGCTGCTGGAGCGGCGGACCCTGCTGGAACGGCACGCGGACCGCCGGCCCCCGCACGGCGGCCCGGTCGGCTGGGTGCACGGTGACTTCCACCCGTTCAACGTGCTCTACCGCGGCGACGCCCCCGCCGCCATCGTCGACTGGGACCGGCTCGGCGTGCAGCCCCGCGCGGAGGAGGCCGTGCGCGCCGCCGCGATCTTCTTCGTCCGTCCCGACGGCACCCTCGACCTGCCCAGGGCCCGGGCGTATGCGCGCGCGTACCGGCGCACGGCCGGGGCCACGCCCTTGGAACTGGCGGCAGCCGTACACCGCGTGTGGTGGGAGCGTCTCAACGACTTCTGGATGCTGCGCTGGCACTACGAGCGCGGCGACACCCGCGCCGACTCGCAGTTCCCGGCCGCGTCGGCCCTCGCCGTGTGGTGGACCCGGGAGTACGGCGCTGTGTGCGACGCCTTCGCGGACTGACGGGGCGCCCGGAACGGACCGGAGAGGCCCGGAAAACGGCGCACGCGCGCGTGAAGCCCCCTCAGGGGTCCACGCGCGCGTGCGCCGTGCCGTGCGGGCGGGTCAGCCGCCCCCGCCGTCATTGCCGCTGGTGACTCCCTCGATGGTGCCCTGCGAGGAACCACCGCCCTCGGTCGTGCCGCCGTCCGTGGTGCCCGGGTCGGTCGTCACGGGGTCGCTCGGCTCCTCCGTCGCCGGGTCGCTCGTCTCCGGGTCGCTCGGCTCGTCCGACGGCTCGCTGCTGTAGCTGGGCGACGACGAGTACGACGGCGGGGACGACGGCTGCCAGTTGGAACCGGAGTCTCCCGAGCCGCCGCTGCCGTCCGAGGTGTCCTGCGTGGGCTCGTCGCTCGGCGATTCGCTCGGGGCCGGACTGGTTGCGTCCTGCGAGGCGGACTGCGTGGCGCTCGGCGACTCAGAGGTCTTGGATCCGCCGCCGCTCGAACCGGTGTTGTTCAGCGCCAGGGCGACGCCCGCGGCGATGGCGATGACCGCGAGCACGGCGAGCACCCACAGCTTGCCGCGGCCGTTGCCCTTGTTGCCGTGCCCCTCGAAGCCGCCGTCGTCGCCGCCTCCGTAACCGGTGGGGAGGATCGGCTGGGGGATCTGGGAGGTGCTGGAGCCGTCGGCGCCCTGCGGCAGCACGGCCGTGCCGGCGAAGGCCGCGGCGGCTCCGGCGCCGGACGGGGCGTCGACCGGCCCGGTGTTCCAGGTGCCGGTGTGGCCGCCCTGGTCGTACAGCATCTGCAGGGCGTACTGGACCAGGCCGCGCATCTCCTCCGCGGTCTGGAAGCGGTCGTCGGGCTCCTTGGCGAGGGAACGCATGACGAGGCCGTCGAGTTCCGGCGGGCACGCGCCGTCCGAGGTCTGCGACGGCGGCACCGGGATGTCCTGGACGTGCTGGTAGACCACCGACAGCGGCGTCTCACCGGTGAACGGCGGACGCAGCGCGAGCAGTTCGTACAGCAGACAGCCCGTCGCGTACAGGTCGGAGCGGTGGTCGACGGCCTTGCCGAGGGCCTGTTCCGGCGAAAGGTACTGCGGGGTGCCCATGACCATGCCGGTCTGCGTCATCGTGGTCGACGCGCCGTGCAGGGCGCGGGCGATGCCGAAGTCCATCACCTTCACGGCGCCGTTGTTGGTGATGATGACGTTCGCCGGCTTGATGTCGCGGTGCACGATGCCGTGCTGGTGCGAGTACGCCAGCGCCTCCAGCACACCGGAGACGATGATCAGCGCCTGCTCGGGGCCCGGCGCCTCCGCGTTGAGCAGCAGATCGCGGATCGTCCGCCCCTCGACCAGCTCCATGACGATGTACGGCACGCTCTGGCCGCCCACGAAGTCCTCGCCGGAGTCGTACACGGCGACGATCGCGTGGTGGTTGAGGCCGGCCACCGACTGGGCCTCGCGCGTGAAGCGCGCCTTGGACACCGGGTCCTCGGCGAGATCGGCGCGCAGCAGCTTGACGGCGACCGTGCGTCCGAGGCGCACGTCCTCGGCGGCGAACACCTCCGCCATGCCGCCCCGGCCGAGTCTCCGGGTCAGCCGGTACCGGCCGTCCCCGACAAGCCCGCCGTTACCCCACATCTCCGGCGCATCTGACATACCGCCGCCAGTCGCCTCGGGGTCGGACGGGCCCTGAGCGCGCTGCTGTGCCATCAGTCCTCGCCGTCGTTTCTGCCCGCGGTGCGCGCGGTGTTGTTACGGTCTCCGTCGGCCACGCTACAGCCTCCGCGCAAGCCGCCGGTCCGGGACGACCCCGGGTACCGGTCGGAGACGGACCGGCCATCAAACCCGCACTCCGTACCGGCGCGCAAATTCTGTGTACCGGCCGTAGGGCACCTGTAACGCTTCCGCGACGCTTCTTTCGCGTACGGTCACGGAACGGGCACCGAGCTTGACGTGTCAGTGGCCTGGGGCAGACTTGGCCGGGAATAGCACTTTCGATCAGTGGCGAGCCACGGCAAGCGACAGGTGCCTGAGGGCTTTACGGGGGACGCAGAAGATGAGCCAGGACGGCGCACAGGGCCGGTTCGCGGGGCGGGCGCTCGCCGGCGGCCGCTATCAGCTGCGCGACTTGCTCGGCCAGGGCGGTATGGCCTCGGTGCACCTCGCCTACGACTCCGTCCTCGACCGCCAGGTCGCCATCAAGACACTCCACACCGAACTCGGCCGCGAGCAGGCCTTCCGCGAGCGCTTCCGCCGCGAGGCCCAGGCCGTGGCCAAGCTCACGCACACCAACATCGTCTCCGTCTTCGACACCGGCGAGGACGATGTGGACGGCATGACGACGCCGTACATCGTCATGGAGTACATCGAGGGCCGTCCGCTGGGCTCGGTGCTCGACGAGGACGTGCGGCAGCAGGGCGCGATGCCCGCCGACAAGGCGCTGAAGGTCACCGCGGACGTGCTGGCGGCGCTGGAGATCAGCCACGAGATGGGGCTGGTCCACCGCGACATCAAGCCCGGCAACGTGATGATGACCAAGCGTGGCGTCGTCAAGGTGATGGACTTCGGCATCGCGCGCGCGATGCAGTCCGGCGTCACCTCGATGACGCAGACCGGCATGGTCGTCGGAACCCCGCAGTACCTCTCGCCCGAACAGGCGCTGGGCCGTGGCGTGGACGCCCGCTCCGACCTGTACTCGGTCGGCATCATGCTGTTCCAACTGGTCACCGGGCGGCTGCCGTTCGACGCGGACTCGCCGTTGGCGATCGCGTACGCGCACGTGCAGGAGGAGCCGGTGGCTCCGTCCTCCATCAACCGCGCGCTGCCGCCGGCCGTGGACGCGCTCGTCGCCCGCGCGCTGAAGAAGAACCCGAACGAGCGCTTCCCCACCGCCGTCGCCATGCGCGACGAGTGCCTGCGCGTCGCGGCCTCCTTCCAGGCCGCCCCGCCGAGCATCGTTCCCGGCGTCCCGACGTCGAGCGGCGCGGGCGTCGGCTCCGCGGTCTTCCCGCCGGTCGGCCAGACCACCCCGGCGCCCCAGCCCAACGTCCAGACGCCCTACCAGCCGGCCCCGAACAACCCGTACGGCACCCCGGCGCCCTCGACGCCCGCCCCGTCCTACGGCTATCCGCAGCAGGGCGGCTACCAGACGCCCGCTCCGGCGTACGGCCACCAGCAGGCGCCGCACACCCCGCCCGCGTACCACCTCACCCCGCAGGCCTCGACGGCCGTGTCCTCCGGCGGCGGGCGCAGGAGCAACAAGCCGGTGATCATCGGCTCGACGATCGTGGCCGTGGTGACCGTCGGCGCCCTCTTCGGGTCCCTCATCGCCAACAGCGGCAGCGAGGAGGCGGGCGGCGCCACCGGCGGGCCCAGCCCCTCGGCGTCGGTCACGAAGGCGGCCGGCTACCGCGGTCCGGACACGTCCAAGACGATCGACTCGACCGAGTGCTCGGAACCGCACGAGTCGTACAACGACCCCGACAAGATCCGGATTCCGAACTTCAAGTTCAAGTACATCCAGTCGGTCAAGGCCTGCCTCCAGGCCGCCGGCTGGACGATGAAGATCAAGGACTACGACGAGAACACGTACGGCGAGGGCGCGGTCATGGACCAGTTCCCCTCCGCGGGGACGGACGTCGACCCCGAGGACATGCCCGAGATCGAGCTCAGCGTGTCGACGGGCAACCCGCCGTCCTGACACACCGGCATGGAAAAAGGCCCGGCGTCGGTCGCCGGGCCTTTTTCCTGAGGTCTGACCGGTCCCTTTGTTCCTGAGGTCTGACCGGGCCTGTCCTTCTTGAGGTCTAGAGGTACGGTCCGCCCGAACGGCCCCCCGCGCGCGGGTCGTCGGTGCCCTCGTGGCCGCCCACGCCCGGCGGCAACGCGCGGCGCATCTGCTCCAACTGGGCCCGTGCCGCCATCTGCTGGGCGAACAAAGTGGTCTGGATGCCGTGGAAGAGACCTTCCAGCCAGCCGACCAACTGGGCCTGCGCGATGCGCAGTTCCGCGTCGCTGGGGGTCGTGTCGTCGTTGAACGGCAGGGAGAGCCGCTCCAGTTCCTCGACGAGCTCCGGCGCCAGGCCGTCCTCCAGCTCCTTCACCGAGCTCGCGTGGATCTCCTTGAGCCGGGCCCGGCTCGCCTCGTCCAGAGGAGCCGCGCGCACCTCCTCCAGCAACTGCTTGATCATGCTGCCGATGCGCATGACCTTCGCGGGCTGCTCGACCTGTTCCGTCACAGGGATCTCACGGGAGTCCTCGTCCGCGTCGATGCCGCCGAGTGCCATGCCGTCCTGGCCCACGACCAGGATTTTCTGGGCGTTCTCCGGCGACCTTTCGTTCCTCGGCATCTCCATGCCGCCATTCTCTCGCACCCCTACACCTCATCACCGTGGTGCCCCCTGTGCAGGGTGATCCACCGTTTCCGTTCGGCGGAGTCCGTAATGCGGTGAAAGTCAGGAAATGCCAGGCTTGTGGCTACTTTTCGTGGCAACTCGACACCGGGAGGGGGTCACGGGCGTGACTCCATGGCGGCGGGGGTTGTGGGGGGCGGGGCTCGGCCTGACGGTGGCGGCCGGGCTGCCGTACGGGGGTGTTCCGTCGTACGCGACCGTATCGACGTACGCCGCCGTCCCGTCGTACGCGAGCGTGTCGTCGTACGCCGCCGTATCGACGTCCTCTTCTCCCTCCGCCTCCCCGACCGGCTCCGACCGGGCCGGGAGCCGGGCCGGGGAGGGGCGGGCGCGGCCGGGGCGGAGCAGTGACGTGTCCGCCGGACCGGAGGACGAGGAGGAGGACGGCGAGGAGGAGCTCGGCGACGAGCCGGCCGAGGACCCTGTCGAGGACCCGGCCCGTCAGGGCGAGCCGCCTCGTGAGGACGGGCTCGTCCCCTCCGCGTCACCCCAGGCCGAGGCCGTCGAGGAGCAGCCCGCCGGGCACGTACTGCGGATCCTGCCCCTCGGCAGCGGCCTGATCCTCATCGGCGTCGGCCTCGGCCTCGCCTTCCTGGGCCTGCGCCTGCGGCGCGACTAGGGACGACGGCATCTCCTCGGTCAGGGCGTGGTCAGCAGCACCTTGCCGATGTGGCCGCTCTCCTCGACGACCCGGTGGGCGGCGGGCGCGTCGCTCATCGGGAGTGCGCGGTCGACGACGGGGCGGACGTGACCGGCGGCGATCAGGGGCCAGACGTGCTCGCGCACGGCCGAGACGATCGCCGCCTTCTCGCCGAGCGGGCGGGCCCGCAGCGTGGTCGCGCTGATCGCGGCGCGCTTGCTCAGAAGCGCGCCGATGTTCAGCTCGCCCTTCACGCCGCCCTGCATACCGATGATCGCGAGGCGCCCGTTGACGGCGAGGCTCCGGATGTTGCGCTCCAGGTACTTGGCGCCCATGTTGTCGAGGATGACGTCGGCGCCGGCGCCGTCCGTCGCCTTCTTGATCTCTTCGACGAAGTCCTGCTCGCGATAGTTGACCAGGATGTCCGCGCCCAGTTCGGCGCACCGCCGCAGCTTCTCCTCGGTGCCCGCGGTGACGGCGACCTTCGCGCCGACGGCCTTGGCCAGCTGGATCGCCATCGTGCCGATGCCGCTGGAACCGCCGTGCACGAGCAGCGTCTCGCCGGGACGCAGGTGGGAGATCATGAAGACGTTCGACCAGACCGTGCAGGTCACCTCGGGGAGTGCGGCGGCCCGCTCGAGGTCGATCCCCTCGGGTACGGGCAGCAGCTGCCCCGCCGGGACGGCGACCTTCTCCGCGTATCCGCCGCCCGTGAGCAGCGCGCACACCTCGTCACCGACGGACCAGCCGGCCACGCCCGGGCCGAGCGCGGCGATCCGGCCCGAGCACTCCAGGCCGGGGTAGGGGGACGCACCGGGCGGCGGGTTGTAGAAGCCCTGACGCTGCAGGACGTCGGCACGGTTGACGGCACTGGCCACCACCTCGACCAGGACCTCGCCCTCACCGGCTACGGGATCGGGGACCTCGTCCCACACCAGCGCCTCGGGACCACCAGGTTCGGGAATCGTGATCGCATGCATGAGGGGGACGCTACTCCTGCGGTCCGGCCGGAACTCCGGCGTCCCCGGTCGGAGTTTCCCGGTTCCTCGGGCGCGGCCGCGTCGGTTCTCGGACCGACCCACGCGGAAATCTTCGTGCGGGACCGATGAGTCCGCGCGACGGCGGAGGTCTGCCCCTGCGTAATCCACCCGCGCGGAAGGACACCCCACCATGAGCCAGCACACCGCCGGCCTGGCCATCGAGACAGCGGGTCTGGTGAAGGCGTTCGGCGAGACCAGGGCAGTGGACGGCGTGAACCTCGCCGTGCCGGCCGGCACGGTCTACGGCGTCCTCGGACCCAACGGCGCCGGCAAGACCACCACCGTCAAGATGCTCGCCACCCTCCTCAGGCCCGACGGCGGCGAGGCCCACGTCTTCGGCCACGACGTCGTCCGCGAGGCCGACGAGGTGCGCGGCCGGGTCAGCCTCACCGGCCAGTACGCGTCGGTGGACGAGGACCTCACCGGCACCGAGAACCTGGTGCTGCTGGGCCGGCTCCTCGGGTACGGCAAGAAAGCCGCACGGGAACGGTCGGCACAGCTGCTGGAGGCGTTCGGGCTCACGGACGCGGCCGGGAAGCAGGTCAAGCACTACTCGGGCGGTATGCGGCGCCGCATCGACATCGCCGCGTCCATCCTGAGCACGCCCGACCTGCTCTTCCTCGACGAGCCGACGACCGGTCTCGACCCGCGCAGCCGCAACCAGGTGTGGGACATCGTGCGGGCGGTGGTCGCGCAGGGCACCACGGTGCTGCTGACCACGCAGTACCTGGACGAGGCCGACCAGCTGGCCTCCCGGATCGCCGTGATCGACCACGGCAAGGTGATCGCCGAGGGCACGAAGGGCGAGCTGAAGGCGTCCGTGGGCGCCGGTTCCATCCATCTGCGCCTGCGGGACGCGCAGCGGCGACCGGAGGCGGCGGAGGTGCTGCGGCGGGTGCTGGACGCGCGCGTCCAGCCCGAACCGGACCCCGTGGCGCTCACCGCCCGGCTGGCGACGGCGGCCGGTGACACGGCCGCCGAGCAGGCCGCACGGGCCCTCGGCGAGCTGGCCCGCGCCGGGATCACCGTCGACAACTTCTCGCTGGGCCAGCCCAGCCTGGACGAGGTGTTCCTCGCCCTCACCGGACACGACACCCACGACAGCGCCGACGACGCGGAGAACGAGGTGGCGGCATGAGCACCGCGACGACCAACGAGGCCCAGGAACTCGCCCCCGTCAGCGCCGACTCGCTCGCCGCGCTGCTCGTCGCCAGGGAGCGCCCGCCGCGCCCCGGCGCATGGTCGGCCTGCCTCACCTTCGGCTGGCGGGCGATCCTCAAGATCAAGCACGTACCGGAGCAGCTCTTCGACGTCACCGCCTTCCCGATCATGATGGTGGTGATGTACACGTACCTCTTCGGGGGCGCCCTGGCCGGGTCGCCGAAGGAGTACATCCAGTTCCTGCTGCCGGGCATCCTCGTGATGTCGGTCGTGATGATCACGATGTACACGGGTGTCTCGGTGAACGCCGACATCGAGAAGGGCGTGTTCGACCGCTTTCGCTCGCTGCCGATCTGGCGGCCGTCGACGATGGTCGGCTACCTCCTCGGCGACGCCCTGCGCTACACCATCGCGTCCGTCGTGATGCTCACCGTCGGCATGATCCTCGGCTACCGCCCGGACGGCGGAGTCGGCGGCGTGGTCGCCGGGATCGCCCTGCTGATCGTCTTCTCGTTCGCGTTCTCGTGGATCTGGACGATGTTCGGGCTGCTGTTGCGCACCGAGAAGTCGGTGATGGGCGTCAGCATGATGGTGATCTTCCCGCTGACCTTCCTGTCCAACGTGTTCGTGGACCCGAAGACCATGCCGGGCTGGCTGCAGGCGTTCGTCAACAACAGCCCGGTCACGCATCTGTCGTCGGCGGTGCGCGGGCTGATGGCGGGCGACTGGCCGACGGCCGAGATCGCCTGGTCACTGGGGTGGGCGGGGCTGTTCGTCCTGGTCTTCGGGCCGGTGACGATGCGGCTCTACAACCGCAAGTAGGGCCCGCTCACAGGCGGGGCACCGTCGGCGGCTCCGGCGGTACCCGCACGATGGTGACCAGACGGTCCGTCAACTCCAGGACGCCGATGGCCGGGTCGTCGTAGGCGAGCACCCGGTGGCCGCGTACGACGCTCACCACCAGGTCGTCCGTCTCGCGCGGGGTGCGCCCCGCCTCGGCCTTCGTGACCGGGCGTTCGACGAGGTCCAGTCCGCTGCCCTGGTGCATGAGGTCCTCCATGACCCGGCCGGCCGAGGGGCTGAGCACCGACAGACCGAGGAGCCGTCCGGCCGCTCCGGCGCTGGTGATGACCTCGTCGGCGCCGGACTGCTTCAGCAGCGGCGCGTTCTCCTCCTCCCGCACCGCGGCCACGATCTTCGCTCGGGGATTGAGCTGGCGGGCGGTCAGGACGACGAGAACGGAGGTGTCGTCTCGTTCCGTCGCGATGATGATCTTTCCTGCCCGCTGCACCTCCGCCCGCCGCAGCACATCGCTGCGCGTCGCGTCGCCGACCACGCCCTCGTAGCCCTCGGCGGTCGCCGCGGCGATCATCTTCGCTCCGGGGTCGACCACGACGACCTGCTCCTTGCGCAGCCCCGAGGCGCAGGCGGTCCGGATCGCGGACCGTCCCTTCGTGCCGAAGCCGACGACAACGGTGTGGTCACGCAAGGGGACCTCCGGGATGCTGGGCGAAACTTCGGTGCGGGGCAGGTGTTGCATGCTGACGGACACGACCCCGCCGGGAACCATGGTGCCCGCCGACGAGATCACCGCCACAGGGGGGCACGCGATGCGAGACCACGAAGGACAGACCACCGGAGCGGGGCGGATCTCCCTCCTCAAGACGCTCTGGTACCGCTCGCGCGCCGAGGCCCGCGACGACGCCGAGGCGGGCCGTTCCATCACGATGCCGCTGCAGAGCGGCCTCCCCCCGCTGAAGCAGGTGCTGCGGCGCCTCGCCCTGGCCCTGCTCGTCCTGGCCCTCACCACACTGATCGTCTATGTCGACCACGCCGGCTACAAGGACAACTCCGACGACTCCGTCGACTTCCTCGACGCCGCCTACTACGCCACGGTCACCCTCTCCACCACCGGCTACGGCGACATCACTCCCGTCAGCGACGCGGCCAGGCTCGTCAACATCCTCGTCATCACCCCGCTGCGTGTGCTGTTCCTGATCATCCTGGTCGGCACCACGCTCGAGGTACTCACCGAACGCACCCGCCACCAGGTCCGCATCCACCGCTGGCGCACCCGCACCCGCGACCACGTCGTGGTCGTCGGATACGGGACCAAGGGCCGCCACGCCGTGGAGACGCTGGTCGGGCAGGGCATCACCAAGGAGCAGATCGTCGTGGTGGACGCCCAGCGCAAGGCCGCTCTCGCGGCAGGAGACGATGGCCTGGTCTCGGTGACCGGGGACGCCACCCGCTCCGAGACGCTCCTCAAGGCCGAGGTGCAGAACGCCGCCCGGGTGATCGTCGCCCCCCAACGCGACGACACCGCCGCCCTGGTCACGCTCACCGCCCGTCAGATGAACCGCCGCGCCACGATCGTGGCCGCCGCCCGGGAGGACGAGAACGTGCCCCTGCTCAAACAGAGCGGCGCGGACACCGTGGTGACCAGCTCCAGCTCCGCCGGCCGGCTGCTCGGCGTCTCCATGGTCAGCCCGACCGTGGCCAGGACCCTGGAGGACCTGATGACGCTCGGCAGCGGCCTCGACCTCGTCGAACGCCCCCTCACCCCGCAGGAGGTGGGGAAGTCGCCCCGCGACTGCGCGGACCTCGTGGTGGCCGTCGTCCGGGGCAGGGACCTGCTGGACTTCACCGACCCTCGACTCACCCACCTCCAGGCAGGAGACCGTCTGATCACGGTGAGCCGGGCGACGGTCATCGAGCAGGCGTGACCCGGATGGCCGACACACGGCCACTCGAATGTTTCACGTGAAACGGGCCAGGCCAGCCCCAGGCGGGTGTTTCACGTGAAACACGCCCATGCGGTACTTGCCTCTCCCTTGCCATGTTTCACGTGAAACAGACGCCGATCCCTGCGGTGGCCCACGGCAGGTCGAGCAGTTCCGCTTCCTCATCGGCCCGTGTCCCACCCGGCGGTACGACGGCGAGGGCATCGGCCGCCGCGATACCCCGCAGCATCGCCGGGCCGTTGTAGTGCAGTGGCACGGCATGATCACCGCGCAGAACCACCGGAATGAGCCGGGTGTCGTACGGGTGGCCGTGCGCCGCCTCCCGCAGAGGCAGCGTGTACGGCTCCTGAGCCGGGTGGGCGGCGAGCGTCCGCAGCAGGGGCTCGGCGAGCGTCAGCAGGCCGGAGACGGCCGCGAGCGGGTTGCCGGGCAGCCCGACGAGGTGCTGGTCCTCCTTGAGGCGGGCCAGCAGCATCGGGTGGCCGGGGCGGACCTGGACACCGTCGACGAGGAGCTCGGCGCCGAGGCGGCGCAGGGTGGGATGAACATGGTCGACGGGACCCGCGGCCGTGCCACCGGTGGTGACGATCAGGTCGGCCGAGGACCGGGCGAGGGCCTGGTGCAGGGCCTCCGCGTCGTCGCCCAGCCTGCGCAGGGCCACGACGTCGGCGCCCAGCGCGCGCAGCCATGGCGGCAGCATCGGGCCGAGCGCGTCCCGGATGAGCCCGTCGTGCGGGCGGCCCTCGGTGAGCAGTTCGTCGCCCAGGACGAGCACCTCGACCCGGGGGCGGGGGACGGCGGCCAGGGTGTCGTACCCGGCCGCCGCGGCGAGCCCGAGGACGGCCGGGGTCACCACCGCTCCGCCGGGCAGCAGCTGGTCGCCGGAGCGGCACTCCTGGCCCCGGGGACGGATGTCCTGGCCGGGCTGGACCTCGCGGGCCGGGTGCAGCCGGCCCTTCTCGTCGGTGTGGCCGTGCTCGCTGCGCAGCACCGCGGTGGTGTCCGGGGGGATCCGGGCGCCGGTGGCGATGCGGGCGGCCTCCCCGTCGGCGAGCGGCGCGGGTTCGGCGTGCCCGGCCAGGACACTCTCGTCCCGTACGTCCCAGGGGCCGGGGCCGGCGACGGCCCAGCCGTCCATCGCGGAGGTGTCGAAGGAGGGCAGGTCGGTGAGGGCGGTGAGGGGGGCGGCCAGGACGAGGCCGAGGGCGTCGCCGAGAGTCACGGAGACGGGCGTGCGGCGGGCGGCTGGGGAGCGGGCGGCACGACCGGCGATCGCACGGGCGTCGGTCCAGGGGGTGGCCCGGTGGCGGGGCTCCGCGCCGGAGGGGCGCGTGTGGTGGCCGTGGCCGGGCGCGGTCGCCGGCACGGGTCCAGAGCCGTGGTCGCCGGCGGGGCGCGCGGAGTGCTGGTCGTCCTTCACGAGGGCGAGTACCTCCTCGACGTCGAGGTCCTCGGCGTCCTGGCCGTCCCGGATTCCGGGGGCGGTCATCCGGCGTCCGGGCGGGTGTCGGGCGTGGCGTCCGGGGCCACGTCGGAGCGGCCGTCGGCGGACTCGTCGGCCCAGCGCAGGGCCAGGGCGGCGGCCTTTCGGGCGGCCTCGGCGACGGCTTCGGGGCCGCCCTGGGCCCGCGCGGCGGCGTAGCCGACCAGGAAGGTGGTCAGCGGGGCCGCGGGCCGGGCAACTCCGTGGGCGGCGTCGCGGGCGAGGTCGAGGAGGACATCGGTGTCGACGTCGAGGTCGATGCCCAGCTCGTCCTTGACTGCGGAAATCCATTCATCCAACACGTGGCCATGCTCCCTGATGCGTGCCCTGGCGGTGGCGATGTCGTCCCAGGTGTCGCAGTCGAAGGACGCGACGGGATCGGGGACGCGGGTGAGGTCGAGTCCGGCGGTGAGCCGGCGCAGGGGAAGGCCGGTGAGGCCGCCCTGCTTCTCGCCGAGCGCCGTCAGTCGGCGGCGCAGGGCGGCCGTTCGGTACGCGGCGACGAGCGGCTGGTCGCGGCCGTCGGCGTCGGTGACCAGCGCGCCCTCGGCTTCGCCGGTGTCCAGGGCGGCCAGCAGGCGCCGTACGGTGTCCGCCCCGAGGAAGGGCAGGTCGGCGGAGAGGACGACGACGAGGTCGGCGGTGGTGTGGCGCAGTCCGGCGCCGAGGGCGGCGAGAGGGCCCGCGCCGGGCGGGTCCTCGCGGGCCCACCGCACCGGACGGAGGGTGGGCCGGGGGTCGGCCACGACGACGGTCGTGCGCGCGCCGGCGCAGGCCGCGAGGACGCGGTCGAGCAGCGCGCGCCCGCCCACCCGCACGCCGGGCTTGTCGGCGCCGCCGAGGCGGCGGGCGCCGCCACCGGCGAGCACGACGGCGTCGTGGGCGGGGGACTCGCGGGTGGCCGCTTCCCGGGGCTCGTTCGCAGTCACCCCCCGAGTATGCGCGGCTCCCCGATCACAGGGAACGCGGGAGCCCCCGTGCCTTCACAGAGTGCGCAGCAGCACCGCCGGCTGTTCCACGCAGTCCGCCACGTAGCGCAGGAAGCCGCCCGCCGTGCCGCCGTCGCACACCCGGTGATCGAAGGTGAGCGACAGCTGGACGACCTGGCGGACGGCCAGTTCGCCTTCGTGGACCCAGGGCTTGGGCACGATGCGGCCGACGCCGAGCATGGCGGCCTCGGGGTGGTTGACGATCGGCGTGGAGCCGTCGACGCCGAACACACCGTAGTTGTTCAGGGTGAAGGTCCCGCCGGTCAGTTCGGCCGGGGTGAGGGTGCCGGTCCGGGCCGCCTCGGTGAGGCGGGCGAACTCCGCGGTGAGCCCCTCGGCGTCCCGGGCGTGCGCGTCGCGGACGACGGGCACGACGAGCCCCCGCTCGGTCTGCGCGGCGAACCCGAGGTGGACGTGGTCGAAGAGGACGACCTCCCTGGCCTCCTGGTCGACGGTGGAGTTGAGCTCGGGGAAGCGGGCCAGGGCCGCGGTGCAGATGCGGGCCAGCAGGGCGAGAAGGGAGATCTTGGGGCCGCCGGCGGCGTTCATGGCCGTCCTGGCGCGCATCAGCTCCGTCGCGTCGGCGTCCACCCAGCAGGTCGCGTCGGGGATCTCGCGGCGGCTGCGGGAGAGCTTGTCGGCGACGGCACCGCGGACGCCCTTGAGCGGGATACGACGGCCTTCGGCAGGGGCCGACGGGGCGGGCGCGCCGGCCGTCGGGGTCACCGGGGCGGGCCGTGCGGGGACGGCGGCCGTCGCCCCCCGCGTGTGCTGCGCCGCCGTCGGTCGTGTCACCTGCCCCTGGGACGCTGCCGCCCGCAGCGCGTCCTCCACATCCGCCCGCAGGATCAGGCCGTCGGGTCCTGATCCCCTCAGCTCCCGCAGGTCAAGGCCGTTCTCCCGGGCGAGGCGGCGCACGAGGGGCGAGATGACGGGGACGGGACCGTCCGCAGCCAGGGCCGTGGCAGTACCCGGGCCGTCGAAGCCACGGGTGCGCCCGTCGGGCGCCGTGGCCGTGCTGGGAGCGTCGGGATCCGGCCGTACCGGGGGTGCCGGCTGCCCGGGCGTAGCCGGACGCACCCGGCGCCGGCGCGCGGGCGCCTCCGACGTGCCGTATCCCACCAGCACGTTGCCCGAGCCCTGAGTGCCCGGGCTCTGCGTCGTACCGTCGGAGGCCGGCGCGCCGACCGCGACCGTCAGCAGCGGGGCGCCGACGGGCAGTTCCGTGCCCTCCTCGCCGAAGCGGGCGGTGACCACACCGCCGTAGGGGCAGGGGACCTCGACCATCGCCTTGGCCGTCTCGACCTCGACGACCGGCTGGTCGACGGCGACGACGTCACCGACCTGGACGAGCCAGCGGACGATCTCCGCCTCGGTGAGCCCCTCCCCGAGGTCGGGGAGCTTGAATTCCAGCACCTGTGCCATCAGCTCTCGACCTCCCACTGCAGACGCGCCACGGCGTCCAGGACGCGGTCGACGCCGGGCAGGTGGTGACGCTCCAGCATCGGCGGCGGGTAGGGGATGTCGAACCCGGCCACGCGCAGCACCGGCGCCTCCAGGTGGTGGAAGCAGCGCTCCGTGACCCGGGCCGCGATCTCCCCGCCCGGGCCTGAGAAGGAGCCCGATTCGTGGACGACGACCGCGCGGCCGGTCCGTCGTACCGAGGCGCAGACCGTCTCGTCGTCGAACGGCACCAAGGAGCGCAGGTCGACGACCTCGAGGTCCCAGCCCTCGGCCCGGGCCGCCTCGGCGGCTTCGAGGCAGACGGGCACCGACGGCCCGTACGTGATGAGTGTGGCGCTCCGGCCCGGGCGCCGCACCACCGCGCGGCCGACGGGTTCAACGGTCTGCGGTTCCTCCGGGTTCCAGGTGTCCTTGGACCAGTACAGGCGCTTGGGTTCGAGGAAGACGACCGGGTCGTCGGAGGCGATCGCGGCGCGCAGCAGGCCGTAGGCGTCGGCGACGGTGGCGGGCGTGACGACATGGAGCCCCGGAGTCGCCATGTAGTACGCCTCGGAGGAGTCGCTGTGGTGCTCGACGCCGCCGATGCCGCCCCCGTAGGGGACGCGGATGGTGATCGGCAGCGGCATACGGCCGCGGGTGCGGTTGCGCATACGGGCGACATGGCTGATGAGCTGCTCGAACGCCGGGTAGGCGAAGGCGTCGAACTGCATCTCCACGACCGGGCGCAGGCCGTACATGGCCATGCCGACGGCCGTGCCCAGGATGCCCGCCTCGGCGAGCGGGGTGTCGGTGCAGCGGTCCTCGCCGAACTCCTTGGCGAGTCCGTCGGTGACCCGGAAGACGCCGCCGAGGGTGCCGACGTCCTCGCCCAGGACGTGCACGGACGGGTCGGCGGCCATCGCGTCACGGAGCGCGCGCGTGAGGGCCTGCGCCATGGTGGCCGGCTTGACGGCGACAGTGGTCATCAGCGCCCCTCCTCCCCTTCCGCCTCCAGCTCCGCCCGCAGCTGGGCGCGCTGCTCGCACAGTTGGGGGGTGGGCTCGGCGTACACATGGGCGAACAGGTCCATGGGGTCGAGCGCCGGGTCCTGGTTCATACGGGCGCGCAGGTCGGCGGCCATGGTCTCGGCGGCGTCCCGCGCCGCCTGCCTCGTCTCGTCGTCGAGCAGTCCGCGCGCGGTCAGCTCGCGCTCCAGCAGCAGGATCGGGTCGTGCTCGCGCCAGGTCTCGACCTCGGCGTCGCCGCGGTAGCGGGTGGCGTCGTCGGCGTTGGTGTGGGCGTCGATGCGGTAGGTGACCGCCTCGACGAGGGTCGGGCCGCCGCCCGCGCGCGCGTGCCGTACGGCCTCGCCGAGCACCTCGTGCACGGCCGCCGCGTCGTTGCCGTCGACCAGCCGGCCCGGCATGCCGTACCCGACGGCCTTGTGGGCCAGGGAGGGGGCGGCGGTCTGCTTGGCGAGCGGGACGGAGATGGCGAAGCCGTTGTTCTGGACGAGGAAGACGACCGGTGCCTGCCAGACGGCGGCGAAGTTCAGCGCCTCGTGGAAGTCGCCCTCGCTGGTGCCGCCGTCGCCGACCATGGCGAGCGCGACCACGTCGTCGCCCTTGAGGCGGGCGGCGTGCGCGAGGCCCACGGCGTGCGGGAGCTGGGTGGCGAGCGGGGTGCACAGGGGCGCCACCCGGTGCTCGTGGGGGTCGTAGCCGGTGTGCCAGTCGCCGCGCAGCAGGGTGAGGGCCTCGACGGGGTCCACGCCGCGTGCGACGGCCGCGAGGGTGTCGCGGTAGCTGGGGAAGAGCCAGTCGCGGTCCTGCAGGACGAGCGCGGCGGCGACCTCGCAGGCCTCCTGGCCGGTGCTGGAGGGGTAGACGGCGAGCCGGCCCTGCTTGGTGAGGGCGGTCGCCTGCGCGTTGTAGCGGCGGCCGCGCACCAGCTGGGCGTAGAGCCGGCGCAGCAGCTCCGGGTCGGCCTGCGCGGCCGCCTCGGTGCCGAGGACGCGGTAGGGCTCCGCGTCGGGCAGCAGCGGCGCGGGGTCGGTGCGGGGCTGCCAGGCGGGCGGCGGAGTCGGCCGATACGCGCCCCGCTGCTCCATGACCGTCATGACGGCACCTCCTCATGGGAGTGGCTACGGGAGGCGTGTCGGCTGTGACCCGCCTCACCTACCGATTGTTCGGTCGTCGGCACATTTTGGCTACAGGCACCCTCAGGCTGTGGACAAACGGTTCTGCACAACCTGAGATGGACGCAGGACGTCCACGGCGGAGAGGCGGGGGGACATGACACCTGAACAAATGGCCGACAGCCCGGACGGCGGATCCCCGCTGCCACCGCCCCGCCCGCTCGACGCCATCGATCAGGACATCCTGCAGATGCTCCAGTCGGACGGCCGCGCCTCGATACGGTCGGTCGCCGAGCGGGTGCACGTCTCACGCGCCAACGCCTACGCGCGCATCAACCGGCTCGTCGAGGACGGCGTCATCCGCGGTTTCGGCGCCCGCGTCGACCACGAGCGCGCCGGCCACGGCACCTCCGCGTACATCACGCTGAAGATCGTCCAGAACTCCTGGCGCACGGTGCGCGAGCAGCTCAGACAGCTGCCCGGCGCCTCCCACATCGCCCTGGTGGGCGGCGACTTCGACGTGCTGCTGCTGGTGCACACGCCCGACAACAGGGCGCTGCGCGAGCTGGTGCTCACCCGGCTCCAGGCGATCCCCGAGGTGCTCAGCACGCGCACGCTGCTGGTGTTCGAGGAGGAGGACCTGGAACCACAGGGGTGAACGGCCCTCCCGCGCGGTCAGCCGGCGGCCATCGCCGCGCCCAGCAGGACCGCGAACGTCAGCGGAAGCAGCGCACAGCCGAGCCCGGTTCCGGCCACCGCCATCCGCAGCCCGCGCACCGACCGGCGGTGCGGCAGCGCCCAGGCGAGCGCGAGCAGGCCGGACGCCCAGTAGAGGATGCCGCCGAAGGCACCGGGGCCGTCCTGGGAGGCGAACCAGCGGTACTCCCACACGAGGGCGGGCAGACCGAACAGCGTGGCCACGGCAGGCGCCCTCCACCACGTCCGATGGGCGGCGGAGCGGGACGGCACGACGTTCTTCGACATGCCTCCCAGCCCATCACCGCCGGCCGTCCGGGACATCGGGAGGCGTACTCATCCCCGTCACGCGCGCGTACTCACCCCGACGCGCCCTCAGCGGGCCCGGCGCAGCCCTTCGAACACCAGCCGGGCGACGGCGTCGCCGACTTCGCGCTCACTCGTCCCCCGCCCGTCCGGCCGGTACCACTCGACGATCGAGTTGATCATCCCGAAGACCAGCCGGGTCGCGAGCCGCACCTCCACGTCGGCGCGCACGTCCCCGTCGACGGCGGCCGCCTTCAGCAGCGCGGCGACCCGGTGGTCGAAGTCGCGGCGGCGTTCCAGCGCCCACCGCTCGGTGTCGGTGTTGCCGCGCACCCGCAGCAGCAGCGTCACATAGGGCAGCTCGGCTATGAGCACCTCGACCATGCGCCGCACGACGTACTCCAGGCGGTCGGCGGCGCGCCCCACGCGCGCGTGCTCCTCGTCGAGGATCCCGAAGAGGCCGTCCAGCGCCCGGCTGACCGCGCGGCGCAGCAGCTCCTCCTTGCCGGCGACATGGTGGTAGATCGACGACTTGGAGATGCCGGCCGCCCTGGAGAGGTGCTCCATGGAGGTGCCGTCGTAGCCGCGCTCGTTGAAGACCTGCACGGCGACCGACAGCAGGGTCTCCGGGGTGTACGTGTCGCGCTTGGCGGTGGTCATGAGGTCCCCTCCCGCTTGTCCGTGGCGTGTCCGTGGCGGTACAGGGCCAGGGAGGGCGCGTAGCGGCCGGAGGGCTCTCGCAGGTTCAGCTCCTCCAGAAGGTCGTGCGCCCAGATCCTGCCGAGCCTGCGGCTCCACTCGAAGGGGCCGAGCGGGTAGTTCACACCCAGGCGCATCGCGGTGTCGATGTCCTCCTCGGTGGCCACGCCCTTGGCGACGGCGTCGTGCGCGAGGTCGACGATCCGGGCGACCGTGCGGGCGACGATCATGCCGGGGACGTCGCCGATGACGCTGACGTCCTTGCCGAGCGCCTGGAACAGGCCGATGGCCTCCGAGAGTGCCTGCGGGGAGGTGTCCTTGGAGGCGGACAGGGCGATGCGGGTGGCCTTGCGGTAGTCCAGGGCGAGGTCGAAGTAGACGACGTCCCTGAACTCCACGGAGGTCTGCCCGTCGGCGAGCGCGAGCTGGCCGTCACCGGGCAGCACCAGGCGGGTGCCGTGGTCCTCTTCCTCCTCGCGGACCTGGATGCCCGCCTCGCGGATCATCGCGAGCAGCTCCGAGGCGGGGCCCAGGTTCCCTTCGGCGACGACGTAGGCGGGCGGCCGGTGCTTCTCCGCGGTGTGCGGTTCGGCGCGTTCGGCTCCGTCGCGGTAGTCGTACCAGCCCTGGCCCGTCTTGCGGCCGAGGCGGCCCGACTCGACCAGACGGCGCTGGGCGAGCGAGGGGGTGAAGCGAACGTCCTGGAAGAAGGACTGCCACACGGAATGCGTGACGGACTCGTTGACGTCCTGTCCGATCAGGTCGGTCAACTCGAACGCGCCCATCCGGAAGCCGCCCGACTCCCGCAGCACCGCGTCGATGGTGGCCGGGTCGGCGCCCTGGGCCTCGTAGACCGCGAACGCCTCGGCGTAGTAGGGCCTTGCGATGCGGTTGACGATGAAGCCGGGGGTGTCGGCGCAGGCGACGGGTGTCTTGCCCCAGGCGCGGGCGGTCTCGTACGCGCGCGTGGCCGAGGTGACGTCGGTGGCGAAGCCGGAGACGACCTCGACCAGCGGCAGCAGCGGCGCGGGGTTGAAGAAGTGCAGGCCCACGAAACGGCCCGGGTTGCGCAGGGCGCCACCGATGGCCGTCACCGACAGGGACGAGGTGTTGGTGGCGAGCAGACAGTCCTCGCCGACGACGTCCTCCAGAGCGCGGAACAGCTCCTGCTTGACGTCCAAACGTTCAAGGACGGCCTCCACGACCAGCGCGCAGCCCGCGAGCCCGGCAAGGTCGTCCACGGGCGTGAGACGGGCGCGGGCGGCGTCCCGCTCGGCGGCGGTGAGACGGTCCTTCTCGACGAGCCGGTCGAGGCGCGCGCCGATCGCGGCGGCCGCTTCCCGGGCGCGGCCCGCGACGGCGTCGTACAGCCGCACGGGGTGGCCGGCGACCAGCGCGACCTGGGCGATGCCCTGGCCCATGGTGCCGGTGCCGACGACGGCCACGGGGCTGCTGAGGTCGAGTGCTGTCATGTGCGCGATCCTCCCGCACGGGGTTTCCACAGATGCGGCGGACCCCCTTGTCCCGACCGATCGTTCGGTTACTCTAACTCTGACTGTGTGTTCCTGTCCCTGATTCCGCCCAGGTCCTGAGCTCGACGAGGAGCTCCTGAGACGAGGAGTTGGTCCCGCATGGCCGCCGAACTCACCGCGCACGCTCTGATCGCCAAGCACCGGCCCACCCTCGACCAGGCCCTGGAAGCGATCCGCACACGCGCGTACTGGTCCCCCCATCCGGAACACCCGAAGGCCTACGGGGAGCACGGCAGTCTGGACGCGGCGGCGGGCAAGGCGGCCTTCGACGCCGTTCTCGGCACCCGCCTCGACCTCGGCCAGCCCGGCACCGACGACTGGGTGGGCGGCGAGATCTCCCCGTACGGCGTCGAACTCGGCGTGACGTACCCGCACGCGGACATCGACGTGCTGCTGCCCGCCATGAAGGCCGGACAGCGCGCCTGGCGGGACGCGGGCGCGGAGATCCGCGCGGTGGTCTGCCTGGAGATCCTCAAGCGGATCAGCGACCGGACGCACGAGTTCGCGCACGCGGTCATGCACACCTCCGGCCAGGCCTTCATGATGGCGTTCCAGGCGGGCGGCCCGCACGCGCAGGACCGCGGCCTGGAGGCGGTGGCGTACGCGTACGTGGAGCAGGTCCGCACGCCCGACACCGCGGAGTGGACCAAGCCGCAGGGCAAGCGCGACCCGCTGGCGCTCACCAAGCGGTTCACCGCGGTCCCGCGCGGGATCGCCCTGGTGATCGGCTGCAACACCTTCCCGACGTGGAACGGCTATCCGGGCCTGTTCGCCTCCCTCGCCACCGGCAACGCGGTCCTGGTCAAACCCCACCCGCGCGCGGTGCTGCCGCTCGCGCTGACCGTGGCCGTCGCGCGCGAGGTGCTCGCCGCGGCCGGCTTCGACCCCAACCTGGTCGCGCTGGCCGCCGAGCGCCCCGGCGAGGGCATCGCCAAGACCCTGGCCACCCGGCCCGAGATCCGGATCATCGACTACACCGGCTCCACCTCCTTCGGCGACTGGCTGGAGACCAACGCCCGCCAGGCCCAGGTCCACACGGAGAAGGCCGGCGTCAACACGGTGCTCGTGGAGTCCACCGGCGACTACAAGGGCATGCTCTCCAACCTGGCCTTCTCGCTGTCCCTGTACAGCGGCCAGATGTGCACCACCCCGCAGAACCTCCTGATCCCCCGCGACGGCATCCGCACCGACCAGGGCCCCAAGGCCTACGACGAGGTCGTCGCCGACCTCGCCCGCGCGGTCGACGGTCTCCTCGGCGACGACGCGCGCGCGAACGCCCTGCTGGGCGCGATCGTCAACCCGGACGTCAAGGCCCGTCTGGAGGCCGCGGCCGGCCTGGGCGAGGTCGCGCTGGCCTCGCGCGCGGTGAGCAACCCGGAGTTCCCGGACGCGGTCGTGCGCACGCCCGTGATCGTGAAGCTGGACGGCGCGCGGAAGTACTGGGAGGGGACCGACGACGAGGCCGCCTACATGAGCGAGTGCTTCGGGCCGGTCTCCTTCGCCGTAGCCGTCGACTCCGCGGCGGACGCCCTCGACCTGCTGCGGCGCACGGTCCGCGAGAAGGGCGCGATGACGGTCGGCGCGTACACCACCGACGAGGAGGTCGAGCGGGCTGTCGAGGAGGTCTGCCTGGAGGAGGCCGCCCAGCTGTCCCTCAACCTCACCGGCGGGGTCTACGTCAACCAGACGGCCGCCTTCTCCGACTTCCACGGCTCGGGCGGCAATCCGGCGGCGAACGCCGCGCTGTGCGACGGGGCGTTCGTGGCGAACCGGTTCCGGGTCGTCGAGGTGCGTCGGGAGGCCTGAGAGCTCCGGGGGCCGGGTGGATCGCGCGGTGCGGGCCGCTGTGCCGGCCGCGCCCACGCGGCGGTGGGCGCACCTCGACACAGGCCCCGCAGCCCTTGCGGGGCGCTGCTACGGGGCGCTGTGCGAATCAGCGCTCCAGTGGTAGAGCGTCATCGCCACACTGGTCGCCAGGTTGTAGCTGGAGACCTGGGGGCGCATCGGCAGGGACAGCAAGTGGTCGGCACGCGCGCGTAGTGCGGCGGACAGCCCACTGCGCTCGGATCCGAAGGCGAGGACGGCGTCGTCCGGGAGCGGCACGCCCCGGATGTCCTCGCCCTCCGGGTCGAGCGCGAACACCGGGCCGGACGGCAGCTCGTCGACGGTCACCCGCTCCACGGCGGTCGCGAAGTGCAGCCCCGCCCCGCCGCGCACGACGGTCGGATGCCAGGGGTCGAGCGGGCCGGTGGTGACCACGCCGGTCGCCCCGAAACCGGCGGCCAGCCGGATCACGGCCCCCGCGTTGCCCAGGTTGCGCGGCTCGTCGAGGACCACGACGGGCGCGGTGCGCGGCATCCGGGCCAGCACCCGCAGATTCCCCTCGCGGGAGGGCCGTACGGCCAGGGCGGCCACCGCCGTGGGATGCGGACGCGGCACGAGCGAGGCGTACGTCGCCTCCGGCACCTCCGTCAGGAGCGCGTCCAGCGTCGCCCGTACGTCGGGGGCGAGCTCGTCGGCGAGGGCGAGCGCCGCCTTGCGGTCGACGGCGACCGCCACCGCGACCTCGGCCCCGAAGCGCACGGCGTGCTTGAGGGCGTGGAAGCCGTCGAGCAGCACGGAGGTGTCGGCGATCCGGCGCCACCGCGCGAGGGGGTCGGTCATGCCGTGAAGCCTACGTGGCTGGGCTCGGCGTCCTCGGGCGTGCGCGCGTCCCGCTGCTGGGGAACGGCGCCGCCGCCCCGTGCGAAGACCGCCTCCCGCGCGCGGGCCGCCCATCCGCCCAGCCGGCGCAGGAACGGCGTCGGCAGGAAGACCGCGTCCGCCGCGATCATCGCCAGTGAGAAGAACGGCAGCCCCAGCACCACGGCGATCACGGCGTGCTCGATCATCATGGCCACGAGCAGGACGTTCTTCACCCGCCGGTTGAACAGCGTGAAGGGGAAGGCGACCTGCACGACGACCGTCCCGTACGTCACGAGCATCACCATCGTGCCGCTGGAGGACAGCAGGTCACCGAGGGCCGGCCAGGGCGAGAAGTAGTCCAGGTGCAGCGGGTAGTAGACGGCCGTTCCGTCCTGCCAGCGCGAGCCCTGGATCTTGTACCAGCCGGCTGTCGCGTAGATCAGACAGGCCTCGGCCATGATCACGACCAGGGCGCCGTTGTGCAGGATGTTGGTGATGACGTCCAGCAGGATCCGGGGCTCGGAGGACGTCTTCAGGCGCCCCACGGCCCACCACAGGCCCTGGGCGGCCCAGGTCGCCCACAGGATCGCCGGCACGGTCCAGTCGCCGTCGAGGCGGCCCGCCCCGGTCACCGCGACCAGGACGACCCCGGACACACCCCACAGGGCGGGCCCGACCCGGTCGGTGACCCGTTCCCCACGCGCGCGTGCCTCGTCGGCGCGGCGCGCCCGCCGCGCGTCCAGCGACCACACCTGGCCGCAGCGCGTGAACACGAGGTAGATCGACATCAGGTGCAGGACGTTGTCGCCGCCGTCGCCGACGAAGACACTGCGGTTCTGCAGCGAGAGCACGCCCACCATGAACAGCACCGACGTCGTGCGGGTGCGCCAGCCGAGCAGCAACAGCACGCTCGCCAGCACGGCGAACGCGTACACCGCCTCGAACCAGGCCCGCCCGTCCGACCACATCAGGACCGTGAAAGCGCCGTTTCCGTCTATCAGCCGCCGGGCCAGCTCCCAGCTCCACGGGCCGTCGGGGCCGTAGAGCTCCTCGCGGTGGGGAAGCTCGCGCAGCAGGAACAGCAGCCAGGTGAAGCTGAAGCCGACACGGATCACGGCCGTCTGGTACGGCCCGAGCGCCGACTCGGTCACGCGCGCGATGGCTGCGGACACCGACAGGGAGAACCGGTTCACTTGACGCCTCCCTCGGCCTCGGCGGCGGGCACCGACCACCAGGGCAGCACGCGGAACACCGGCGCCGACGAGACCTTCTCGGCGCTCCACGGAGGAGCCTCCACCTCGGTGGTACGGGAGCGGAGCTGGACGCGCTCCACCACGCCGTCCTCACCGGCCGCGCCGCCGCGCTCCAGGCGCAGGACGACGATGCGGCGCAGGTACTCCTCGGCCAGGGCGCTGCGCGGGCCGACCGCGCGGTTGTCGGAGTCGTGCGAGCCGACGTAGAAGTCCCAGGCGCGGCGCAGCTCGTTCTGCTGGGTGTGGCTGGGCAGCAGGTTGCCGTCGATGCTCCGCCCGTCCTGCGCGGACAGGTCGTACCAGCCGGTGGTGCGCTCGGTGCCGTCCGCCGCGCGGATGCCGGCGCGGACCTGGACGGCGATGTTCTGCTGCAGCGGGTTCGGCGCGAAGAGCTTCCAGTTCTGCTCGAACTCCGGGTAGACGTACTCGTCGACCGCCTTGCCGTGCGTCTTGGTGACCGTGTTGGCCGGCGCGACGTGCAGGAACACCATGCCGAGGTGCACACAGACGGCGATCGCGACGACCGCGAGCGCCAGGGCGGCGCCTGTCTGGTAGCGCGGAGAGAGGGCGGCCACGCCGGTGCGCGGCTCCCCGGCGGGGGCGGTGAGGTGGCCGGGCTCGGGCCGGAGTACGGCCCCGGTGAGCTCGGCGGGGGTGCCGGGCAGCGGGTCCTTCGCCGGCGGCACGTCCGTGGGCCGCCCCGTCTCGGGCTCCCGCGCCGCCTCCGCCTCCCGCGGAGCGTCAGATCCTGCGTCGTACGCGTCCATTCCGCCCCGTTCCCCGATCCCGGTCCGTCTTCCGACTGCTCCCGCCCCACGGCGGCTCGCTCGCGCACATCGCCGCGCGCCCGTCCGCGCCGCCGCGCGCAGCCGGACGCACGGCCGTCGCACAGTCGTCGCACGGAACGGTACTCAGCCCCGCCCACCCCGCGCAGCCGTCCCCCCGGACCGGCCCGGCCGGGCCTCACCGAAAAACCGGGTCGCACCGGAACAAGGCGGCTGCCCCGCGTTCCACGAGTTGTCCACAGGCAGGCCCGCGGGTTGTCCACAGCGGTTGACACCTTACGACGACCGTCTCACCATGGAATCACACGGACCGAACGATCGGTCGGGAGAAGGCTCGGGCAGAGCCCAGGTCGAGGGGGACCGCATGGCGACAGCAGCCGCACACCAGCCGGCCCGCACACAGCAGCACGGGGCCCACGGCGCCACCGGTGGCGCCGCCGGCACCGAGGACGCCCACCAGCGCGCCTTCGACGCCGCCGTGGCCGCCGACGAGCGCATCGAGCCACGCGACTGGATGCCCGACGCCTACCGCGCCACGCTGGTCCGCCAGATCGCCCAGCACGCGCACTCCGAGATCATCGGCATGCAGCCGGAGGCCAACTGGATCACCCGCGCGCCCTCACTGCGCCGCAAGGCGATCCTGATGGCGAAGGTCCAGGACGAGGCGGGGCACGGGCTCTATCTGTACAGCGCGGCCGAAACCCTCGGCACCGGCCGCGACGAGCTGCTCGACAAGCTGCACACCGGCCGCCAGAAGTACTCCTCGATCTTCAACTACCCCACGCTGACCTGGGCCGACGTCGGCGCCATCGGCTGGCTGGTGGACGGCGCCGCGATCACCAACCAGGTCCCCCTGTGCCGCTGCTCCTACGGCCCGTACGCGCGCGCGATGATCCGCATCTGCAAGGAGGAGTCCTTCCACCAGCGCCAGGGCTACGAACTGCTGCTGGCCCTCAGCCGCGGCACCCCCGAGCAGCACGCCATGGCGCAGGACGCGGTCGACCGCTGGTGGTGGCCGTCCCTGATGATGTTCGGCCCGCCCGACGACGAGTCCGCCCACTCCGCGCAGTCGATGGCCTGGAAGATCAAACGGCACTCCAACGACGAGCTGCGCCAGCGCTTCGTCGACATCTGCGTCCCCCAGGCCGAATCCCTGGGCCTCACCCTCCCCGACCCCGACCTGCGGTGGAACGAGGAACGCGGGCACCACGACTTCGGCCCCATCGACTGGACGGAGTTCAAGGAAGTCCTCAAGGGCAACGGCCCCTGCAACGAGCAGCGGATCACACAGCGCAGGCGCGCCCACGACGAGGGCGCCTGGGTCCGGGAGGCGGCCGCCGCCTACGCGGCCAAGCACAGCACCACGGCAGGACACGGTGAGACGGGAGCGAAGCAGGCATGACGAACACCGACTGGCCCCTGTGGGAGGTCTTCGTACGCTCCCGCCGCGGCCTCTCGCACACCCACGCCGGCAGCCTGCACGCGCCGGACGCGGAATTCGCCCTGCGCAACGCCCGCGACCTGTACACCCGGCGCGGCGAGGGCGTCTCGATCTGGGTCGTGCCCTCCACGGCGATCACCGCCTCCTCACCGGACGAGAAGGACCCGTTCTTCGAGCCGGCCGCCGACAAGCCCTACCGGCACCCCACGTTCTACGAGATCCCGGAAGGGGTGAAGCACCTGTGACGGCCACCACCGCCGCCACGGCAGCCGCGCTCGCCCTCGGCGACGACGCCCTGGTGCTCTCCCACCGGCTGGGGGAGTGGGCGGGCCACGCCCCCGTCCTCGAAGAGGAGGTCGCCCTCGCCAACATCGCACTGGACCTGCTGGGCCAGGCCCGGGTACTGCTGTCGATGGCCGGCGACGAGGACGAACTGGCGTATCTGCGCGAGGAGCGCGCCTTCCGCAACCTCCAGCTGGTGGAGCAGCCCAACGGCGACTTCGCCCACACCATCGCCCGCCAGCTGTACTTCTCCACCCACCAGCACCTGCTCTACGCCCGACTGGCCACCGGCGACGGCCCGTTCGCGGGACTCGCGGCGAAAGCCGTCAAGGAGGTCGCCTACCACCGCGACCACGCCGAGCAGTGGACCCTGCGCCTCGGCGACGGCACGGACGTCAGCCACCAGCGGATGCAGCGGGCCTGCGACGCGCTGTGGCGGTTCACCGGAGAGATGTTCCAGCCGGTCGAAGGCCTCGACGCCGACGGCGAGGACATGAGGACGGCCTGGCTGGAGTCCGTCGGCGACGTGCTGCGCCGGGCCACCTTGACCGTGCCCGACGGGCCGCAGTCCGGGGCGTGGACGGCGGGCGCCGGCCGCCAGGGCCTGCACACCGAGTCCTTCGGCCGGATGCTCGCCGAGATGCAGCACCTGCACCGCAGCCACCCGGGGGCGTCATGGTGACGCTCACCCCGCTGGAAGCGGAACTCCTCGAGATCGCCGGCTCGGTACCCGACCCCGAGCTGCCCGTGCTCACCCTCCAGGAACTCGGCGTCCTGCGCGCGGTGCACGTGCGCGACACGGACGCCGTCGAGGTCGAGCTGACCCCCACCTACACCGGCTGCCCCGCCGTGGAGGCGATGTCCCAGGACATCGAACGGGCGCTGCGCGCACACGGCGTCCAGGACGTCACCGTACGCACCGTGCTCACACCCGCCTGGTCGACGGACGACATCTCCGCCGAAGGCCGTCGCAAGTTGCGGGAGTTCGGCATAGCGCCCCCGCGCACCCGATCGGCGTCGCAACCGGTCACCCTCACCCTCGGCCCGACCCGCACGCACACCTCGGACGATCCGGCCGACGCCTTGATCCACTGCCCGCACTGCGGCTCCGCCGACACCGAGCTGCTCAGCCGCTTCTCCTCCACCGCGTGCAAGGCACTGCGGCGCTGCCTCGCCTGCCGGGAACCCTTCGACCACTTCAAGGAGTTGTGATGGCCCGCTTCCACCCACTCCCCGTGGCCGCGGTGGACCGGCTCACCGACGACTCCGTCGCCCTCACCTTCACCGTCCCCGCCGAACTGCGCGAGGAGTACCGGCACGCAGCCGGCCAGCACCTCGCCCTGCGCCGCACCGCCGACGGCACCGAGATCCGGCGGACGTACTCGATCTGCTCACCCGCGCCCGAGCCCGGCGGCGAGGGCCCGCGCACCCTGCGGGTGGGCGTACGGCTGGTCGAGGGCGGGGCCTTCTCCACCTACGCGCTCAAGGAGATCAACGTCGGCGACGAGCTGGAGGTGATGACACCGGCGGGCCGGTTCACCCTCGAACCGGCACCCGGCCTGTACGCGGCGATCGTCGGCGGCAGCGGGATCACACCCGTGCTGTCGATCGCCTCCACACTGCTGGCGCGCGAGCCCGCGGCCCGGTTCTGCCTCCTGCGCAGCGACCGGACGACCGCCTCGACGATGTTCCTGGAGGAGGTCGCCGACCTCAAGGACCGCTACCCGGACCGGCTGCAGCTGGTCACCGTGCTCTCGCGGGAGGAGCAGCAGGCCGGGCTGCCCTCCGGACGGCTGGACCGGGAGCGGCTGACCTCGCTGCTGCCGGCGCTGCTGCCCGTGGCGGAGGTGGCGGGATGGTTCCTGTGCGGACCGTTCGGGCTGGTGCAGGGCGCGGAGCGGGCGCTGCGGGAACTCGGCGTCCCGCGCGCCCGCGTCCACGAGGAGATCTTCCACGTGGACACCACCGCACCTCCGCCCACCACGAGCGCGCCCACCCACGCCACGGTGACCGCCCGCCTCGACGGCCGCGGCGGCAGCTGGCCCGTGCAGGACGGCGAATCGGTCCTGGAGACCGTCCTGCGCAACCGACCCGACGCCCCCTACGCCTGCAAGGGCGGCGTGTGCGGCACCTGCCGGGCCTTCCTGGTCTCCGGCGAGGTCCGCATGGACCGCAACTTCGCCCTGGAGCCGGAGGAGACGGAGGCCGGTTATGTGCTGGCGTGCCAGTCGCATCCGCTGACGGAGAGGGTGGAGGTGGACTTCGACCGGTGAGTGGGCCGGTGCGCGGGCGGGGGAAGGGCCATCTCCCCGACCGTTCCCTTCTCCTAGAACCTGTTCTATCTTGACGCTCCGTCAGATCAGCTGACCCGTCGGGAGGACAGGCCGTGGACTTCACCTTCACCGAGGAGCAGCAGGCGGCGGCCGAGGCCGCGCGCGGAGTCTTCGCCGACGTCACACCCGACGGCGTGCCCAGCCCCGCGCTCACCACCGGCCCCGTCGCCGACGACTTCGACCGGGCACTGTGGGCCAGGACCGCCGACGCGGACCTGCTGAGCCTGCTGCTCGACGAGGACTACGGCGGAGCCGGACTGGACACCGTCGCGCTCTGCCTGGTGCTGCGCGAGTCGGCGAAGGTGCTGGCCAGGATCCCGCTCCTGGAGAGCAGCGCGGCCGCGGCCGCCGTACAGGCCTACGGCAGCCCGGAGTCCAAGTCGGCACTGCTCGCGCGAGCCGGCCGGGGCGAGGTCGTCCTCACCGTCGCCGCGCACGGCCGCACCGGCCACGACCCGGCCGAACTCGCCGTGACCGCCCGGCAGGACGGCGAGGAGTGGGTACTGGACGGGACCCAGACGGCGGTGCCGTGGGCCTACGACGCCGACTTCGTCCTCGTCCCCGCGCACACCGCGGACGACCGCAGCGTCCTCGCCCTGGTGCCCCGTGCACACGAGGGAACCACGCTCGCCGAGCAGACCTCCACCACCGGCGAACGGCTCGGCGAACTACGTCTCGAATCGGCGCGGATCGCCCCCCAGGACGTCATCACCGCCGACGGCGCCTGGGAATGGCTGCGCGGACTGCTCGCCACCGGCACCTGCGCGCTGGCGCTCGGCCTCGGCGAACGCGTGCTGCGGATGACAAGCGACTACACCGGCAAGCGGGAGCAGTTCGGGCACCCGATCGCCAGCTTCCAGGCCGTCGCCGTACAGGCCGCAGACCGCTACATCGACCTGCGCGCGATGGAGGTCACCCTCTGGCAGGCCGCCTGGCGGATCGCCTCCGGAGCACCGGGCGCGCTACCCGCCACCGGCGACATCGCGGTGGCCAAGATCTGGGCGTCGGAGGGCGTCCGGCGGATCGTGCAGACCGCCCAGCATCTGCACGGCGGCTTCGGCGCCGACGTCGACTACCCGCTGCACCGCTACCACGCCTGGGCCAAGCACCTCGAACTGTCCCTCGGCCCCGCCGCGGCGCACGAGGAGACCCTGGGCGACCTGCTGGCCGCCCACCCCCTCGGCTGACCACCCGGCCCTACAGAACGGAGCCCGGCCGGCCCTCGTCCGTCACGACCGGCCGGCCCGCCGCCGCCCAGTACTGCATGCCGCCGTCGACGTTCACGGCGTCGATGCCCTGCTGGACGAGGTACATCGTGACCTGGGCCGAACGCCCACCGGAACGGCAGATCACATGGACCCGACCGTCCTGCGGAGCCGCCTCGGTCAGCTCGCCGTACCGGGCGACGAACTCGCTGATGGGGATGTGCAGTGCCCCTTCGGCATGGCCCGCCTGCCACTCGTCGTCCTCACGGACGTCCAACAGGAAGTCGCCGTCCTTGAGGTCCCCGACCTCGACCGTGGGCACACCAGCTCCGAAACTCATGCCCCCGACGCTACCGGACGCCCCGCGCATCAGGACGGGCCCGGCGAACGACCGCACGTGCGGATGCCAGGAGCCGGTCCGCGCCCGCCGGTCCGCGCGTCCTGCCCCGCAGACGCGGGGCCTGGCACGCCCTCCCCCCACCGGTCGGCTTCGCTCGGGCGGGAAGGACCCCCGTACACCCAGGACCCCATCGCGTCGACGCCCTCCCCGCCTTACGGCCGGACGCTCCCCGACGCTCGTGACAAGCTCACGCCAGGACACCCCTCGCCCTCGCTCACCTGAGCTGATGAGCCGCCGGCACTTTCCTGCGACCCGATCCGCCGAACGGTCCCTCGTGTCCCGCGCCAGTAATTCCTCGGTAGATCCGTCGCGCCCTGGCGGTCAGGGTTCTGGACGCCGACCAGGCGTGTTGGCCTCATGAGTCTCAGCTGGAACTGCCTAGGAACTTCCGGCGCAGGACACTAGCGCACCGTCTCCGCCAGCTCGGCCTCCTTCTTCGCGACCTCCGCCAGAAGCTGATCGGCGATCTCGTCCAGCAGGCGGTCGGGGTCGTCCGGGGCCAGCCGGAGCATCGCGCCGATCGCGCTCTCCTCCAGCTCCCGCGCGACGGCCGTGAGCATCTCCTTGCGCCGGGCGAGCCACTCCAGGCGGGCGTACAGCTCCTCGCTGGGGCTCGGCCGCCGCTCCGTGGGCGCCGGACCGGCCGCCCACTCCTCGGCCAGCTCCCGCAGGAGAGCCTCGTCGCCGCGGGCGTAGGCGGCGTTCACCCGGGTGATGAACTCCTCGCGTCGCGCCCGCTCCGCGTCCTCCTGCGCCAGGTCGGGGTGGGCCTTGCGGGCCAGCTCGCGATAGAGCTTGCGGGCCTCGTCGCTGGGCCGCACCCGCTCCGGGGGCCGCACCGACTGGTCCGTGAGCATCGCCGCCGCCTCCGGGAACAGCCCGTCCCCGTCCATCCAGCCGTGGAACAACTCCTCGACCCCAGGCATCGGCAACACCCGCGCCCGCGCCTCGGACGCCTTGCGCAGATCCTCCGGGTCACCGGTGCGGGCGGCCCGGGCCTCGGCTATCTGTGCCTCCAGCTCGTCGAGCCGCGCGTACATCGGACCGAGTTTCTGGTGGTGGAGCCGCGAGAAGTTCTCGACCTCGACGCGGAAGGTCTCCACCGCGATCTCGAACTCGATCAACGCCTGCTCAGCGGCCCGCACGGCCCGCTCCAGCCGCTCCTCGGGCCGCGCCTGCTCAGCTTCGGGGGTCGTCACCTGTCCAGCGTAGGCCACGCCCAGGAGGGCCACCCTCTCCTCCGGGGGGCTCCCCCCTCCCCTCCCTCCCCCCATCCCCCGCCCCTCCCCAGCCCCACCCCACGTCGAGATCGGCGCCCGTCACCGAACGCCCGTCACCGAACGCCCCTCACTCAGCCCCCACCCTCCTCACTCAGCCCCCGCCGCTCAGCCTCGTCAGCCAGCCTCCGCGACTCAGCCCAGTCAGCCCGCGCCACCCAGCCCCCCGGCGACTCAGCCGCCGTGACTCAGCCCAGTCAGCCCCGCCACTAAGCCTCCGCGACTCAGCCCGCTCAGCCCCCGTCACTCAGCCGCCGTGACTCAGCCCACTCAGCCCCGCCACTCAGCGCCCTCCCCGGTCAGCCTCGTCACGCCCCCCGCACTCACCCCGCCACCGGGCCCCCACCTCACACCCCCATCTCAGCCGCCACCCTCCCCGCCCGCACGGCCGCCACCAGCTCCGCGTGGTCGGCCTCCGTGCGGTCGGCGTAGGTGACGGCGAAGGTCGCGACGGCCTCGTCCAGTTCCTCGTTCTTGCCGCAGTAGCCGGCGACGAGGCGCGGGTCGGCGCTGTGGGAGTGGGCGCGGGCCAGGAGGGCGCCGGTCATGCGGCCGTAGTCGTCGATCTGGTCGGCGGCGAGGGCGGCGGGGTCGACGCTGCCCTTGCGGTTGCGGAACTGACGGACCTGGAAGGGGCGGCCCTCGACGGTGGTCCAGCCGAGCAGTATGTCGCTGACGACCTGCATCCGCTTCTGGCCGAGGACCACCCGCCGGCCCTCGTGGTCGACGTCCGGTGCGTCGAAGCCGGCGGTCAGCAGGTGGGGGACGAGGGCCGACGGCCGCGCTTCCTTCACCTGCAGCACCAGCGACTCGCCCCGGTGGTCCAGCAGCAGCACGACGTAGGACCGTGTGCCCACGCTGCCCGTGCCGACGATACGGAAGGCGACGTCGTGCACCGCGTGCCGGGCGAGGAGCGGGAGGCGGTCCTCGGAGAGCGTGGTCACGTACTGCTCCAGGGAGGCGGCCACCGCCGCGGCTTCCGCGTCGGACACGCGTCGCAGCACCGGCGGCGCGTCCACGAAGCGGAGCCCGCCCTCCGGCGTCGGCTCGGTGGACTTCGCCGCGAATCGCCCGCTGGTGTTGGCCCGGGCCTTCTCGGAGACCCGTTCCAGGGTGCCCAGCAGGTCGTGGGCGTCGGTGTGGGAGACCAGTTCCTCGTCGGCGATGGCGTTCCACGCGTCCAGCACCGGCAGTCTGGCCAGCAGGCGCATGGTGCGGCGGTAGGCGCCGGCCGCGTCGTGCGCCGCCTTGCGGCAGGTGTCCTCGTCGGCGCCGGCCTCCCGGCCCGCGAGCACCAGGGAGGCGGCGAGCCGCTTGAGGTCCCACTCCCAGGGGCCGTCGACGGTCTCGTCGAAGTCGTTGAGGTCGATGACCAGGCCGCCGCGGGCGTCGCCGTACAGGCCGAAGTTGGCCGCGTGGGCGTCGCCGCAGATCTGGGCGCGGATCCGGGTCATGGGTGTGCGGGCGAGGTCGTACGCCATGAGGCCGGCGGAGCCGCGCAGGAACGCGAACGGTGTGGCCGCCATCCGACCCACTCGGATCGGCGTGAGTTCGGGGATGCGGCCCCGGCTGGACTCCTCGACGGCCGTCACCGCGTCGGGGCGGGAGGCGTCCAGGTCGAGTCCGGCGTGCGCGGCACGCGGCACGCGGTGACGCAGCGCCTTGCCCTCTTCCTTGGGCGACCCCGGGGAGGGCCACTCGGCGAATCCGCGTACCCGGGGAAGCCGCGCCCCTCCGGACCCTTCCGCGCCCATGCCCGCTCCAGCGCCGACCTCGGTCACCACGACCGCCTCCCCCGCACGTCACGCATCGTCCGTACATCGCTCGGCTCGACGAGCCGAACATCAACTCGTGCCGACCGTACAGCCCGATGCCCGAGCGGCGTCAGACCCTGTGGACAACTCCCCGCCTGTGCACAACCCACCTTGCGGACAACTTCCCAGCCATCGACAACCCGCCCGCGGCCACCCCACCTCCACCCGTCACCGACCCACGCCACCTCGCGGCCACCCCACTCCCAACCCCGCTCCCACCTCCACCCGTCACCGACCCACGCCACCTCGCGGCCACCCCACTCCCAACCCCGCCCCCACCTCCACCCGTCACGGCCCACACCGCCCCTCGCCCCACCCCACTCCCAGCTGCCCGCGCCGACCTCACTCGCGGCCTCCGACGCCCGTGCCCCTCGCACCCCGTAGGCCGCATCCCACACCCCGTGAGATACCTCACGCCCCGAAGTCGCCCCCGAACATGCGAAAGCCCCCCAGGTCCGAGACCTGAGGGGCTTCCAGCTGGTGCGCGAGGGGGGAGTTGAACCCCCACGCCCTTGCGGGCACTGGAACCTGAATCCAGCGCGTCTGCCTATTCCGCCACCCGCGCATTGGGTGTGTCCTCCGGCTTGTGGGCTTTTCGGCCCGGCGCCTTCCGACACGCAGAACATTAGCACGCGGGCCAGGGTGCGTTCACATCCCTTGTTCCGGGGCATGGGTGACCGCGAGAGCCCGGTGGCAACCCCGTACGTCTCGGCGGTGACTGGTTCACGTATCAACCTCGTACCTATGACGACCGTCTCCCCAGGAGCAGGGCGAGGTCCACCGTCAGGTGCGGGACACTGGTCCTCGGCCGCCTCTACGATCCTGGACAGAAGCAGGTGCATAAGGAGGGCGTCGACACCCGTCGACGGGGCCGACAGGGGGAACCAGCCGATTCACCGGCGCGTGGATACGATCAGTAAGCAGTACCAGGTAAGCAGCAGGACGCGGGACGCAAGTCACGACGGAGGAGGTGCCCCATGGGAGTCCTGAAGAAGTTCGAGCAGCGTCTCGAGGGTCTGGTCAACGGCACCTTCGCCAAGGTCTTCAAGTCCGAGGTCCAGCCCGTCGAGATCGCGGGAGCGCTCCAGCGCGAGTGCGACAACAACGCGACGATCTGGAACCGCGACCGCACGGTCGTCCCCAACGACTTCATCGTGGAGCTGAGCGCGCCGGACTACGAGCGCCTCAGCCCCTACTCCGGCCAGCTCGGCGACGAGCTCGCCGGCATGGTGCGCGACTACGCGAAGCAGCAGCGCTACACCTTCATGGGAGCGATCAAGGTCAACCTGGAGAAGGCGGACGACCTCGACACCGGCCTGTACCGGGTGCGCAGCCGTACGCTCGCCTCCTCCAGCAGCCAGCAGGCGCCCGAGCGCGCGCCCGCCGGCGGTCAGCGCCCCGGTGGCTACGGCTACCCGCCCGCCGGCGGAGCCGCCGCACCCCCCATGCCGTCCGCACCGCCGCCCGGCGCTCCCGGCGCGGCCGGTGGCCGCCCCGGTGGTTACGGCTACCCGCCCGCCGCGGGCGGTCAGCGCCCCGGCGCGGCCGGCGGCGGCCTCGCGGGCGCACCGCAGCCCGGGTCCCGCACCCGCCACTGGATCGAGATCAACGGCACCCGCCACCAGATCTCCCGCCCGACGCTCGTGCTGGGCCGCAGCACCGAGGCCGATGTGCGGATCGACGACCCCGGCGTCTCCCGCCGGCACTGCGAGATCCGGACCGGAACGCCCTCGACGATCCAGGATCTCGGCTCCACCAACGGCATCGTGGTGGACGGGCAGCACACCACCCGCGCTACGCTCCGCGACGGCTCGCGGATCGTCGTGGGCAGCACCACCGTTATCTATAGGCAAGCCGAAGGGTGAAGCGGGGGCAATGTCAGAGCTGACCCTCACGGTCATGCGGCTGGGTTTCCTGGCCGTACTGTGGCTGTTCGTGATCGTGGCCGTGCAGGTCATCCGCAGCGACCTGTTCGGTACGCGCGTCACCCAGCGCGGGTCCCGGCGGGAAGCCGGCCGGCCGCAGCAGGCCGCCCGGCAGCAGGCGGCGCCCCCGCAGCAGCGCCAGCAGGCCGCCGGCGGCGGCCGCCAGCGCCGTAACGCCCCCTCCAAGCTGGTGGTGACCGAGGGCACCCTCACCGGCACCACCGTCGCGCTGCAGGGCCAGACGATCACGCTGGGCCGCGCGCACGACAGCACGATCGTGCTGGACGACGACTACGCCTCCAGCCGCCATGCCAGGATCTACCCGGACCGCGACGGCCAGTGGATCGTCGAGGACCTGGGTTCCACCAACGGCACGTACCTCGACCGAACGCGGCTGACGACTCCCACACCGATCCCGCTGGGCGCGCCGATCCGCATCGGCAAGACCGTCATCGAGCTGCGGAAGTAGTACGACAATGAGCGAGCGGAGCGAGCACGCAGTGGTGGCCGGCACCCCGGGCCCCGGCGCGCTCCCGACCGGAGGGTGGGCAGTGTGGCTCGACACGACCGGCTGTACCCGGGGCCGACGGGCGAGGTGGGCATGAGTCTGTCACTGCGCTTCGCCGCCGGATCGCACAAGGGGATGATCCGGGAGGGCAACGAGGACTCCGGTTACGCCGGTCCGCGCCTGCTCGCCATCGCCGACGGCATGGGCGGCGCCGCCGCCGGTGAGGTCGCCTCCTCCGAGGCGATCTCCACCATCGTCGCTCTCGACGACGACGTGCCCGGCTCGGACGTGCTCACCTCGCTCGGCGCGGCCGTCCAGCGCGCCAACGACCAGCTGCGCGCCATGGTCGAGGAGGATCCCCAGCTCGAAGGCATGGGGACCACGCTGACCGCCCTGCTGTGGACGGGACAGCGGCTCGGGTTGGTGCACGTCGGTGACTCGCGCGCGTATCTGTTGCGCGACGGCGTGCTGACGCAGATCACGCAGGACCACACCTGGGTGCAGCGCCTCGTCGACGAGGGCCGCATCACCGAGGAAGAGGCCACCACTCATCCCCAGCGCTCCCTGTTGATGCGGGCGTTGGGCAGCGGTGAGCATGTCGAGCCCGACCTGTCGATCCGTGAGGTCCGGGCCGGTGACCGCTATCTGATCTGCTCCGACGGACTGTCCGGGGTCGTCTCCCACCAGACCCTGGAGGACACCCTCGCCAGCTACCAGGGCCCGCAGGAGACCGTGCAGGAGCTGATCCAGCTCGCGCTGCGCGGCGGTGGCCCGGACAACATCACCGTGATCGTCGCCGACGTGCTCGACCTGGACACCGGCGACACCCTCGCCGGGCAGTTGTCCGACACCCCGGTGGTGGTCGGTGCCGTCGCGGAGAACCAGCACCAGCTGCAGGACAACAGTTTCATGCAGACCCCGGCCGGCCGTGCCGCCGGTCTCGGCCGCCAGGGCCAGGGGCACGGTGGGGGCGGCGAGTTCGGCCCGCCCGGCTCCGGCGATGTGACGGGTTTCATTCCCACGGGCGGCTTCGGGGAGTACACCGACGACGACTTCGTCAAGCCCCGCAAGAACCGCCGGTGGCTGAAGAGATCCTTCTACAGCGTGCTGGCGCTCGCCGTCATCGGCGGCGGGCTGTACGGCGGCTGGCGCTGGACGCAGACGCAGTACTACGTCGGCACCAACGGTGAACACCTCGCGCTGTACCGCGGGATCAGCCAGGATCTGGCCTGGGTCTCGCTCTCGAAGGTGGAGAAGGACCACCCCGAGATCGAACTCAAGTACCTCCCCGAGTACCAGCAGAAGCAGGTCGAGGCGACGATCTCCGCGGGCAGTCTGTCCAGCGCCCAGAAGAAGATCGACGATCTGGCCGTGCAGGCCTCCGCGTGCAAGAAGAAGGCGGAGGCGGCCACGACCCGGAGCGAGAAGACCTCCAGAACCGGCCAGGGCCAGGCCGGAGGAACCACGGGAACCACTCCCGCCTCCCTCACGTCCAAGGCATCACCGAGCCCCTCGGTGACCACGTCCCCGAACCCGTCCACGTCCCCGACCGCTCCCACTCCCAGCCCCGGCCCCACCCTGTCGGAGGAGGAGCAGAAGGTCGTCTCGCTGTGCGGTAAGCAGTAGGCAAGCCGTGAGAGGCCCCGTCACACGATGAGCAGTACAACCAACACGCCGACGCACCACACGTCCACGATCGGCTCGATCGGTACGCCGAGCCGGCGCAACACCGAGCTCGCGCTCCTGGTGTTCGCCGTCGTCATCCCGGTCTTCGCCTACGCCAACGTGGGCCTCGCCATCAACGAACAGGTGCCGTCCGGCCTGCTCGCCTACGGCCTGGGCCTCGGTCTGCTGGCCGGCGTCGCCCACCTCGTGGTCCGCAAGTTCGCGCCGTACGCCGACCCGCTGCTGCTGCCGCTGGCCACGCTGCTGAACGGGCTCGGGCTCGTCGCCATCTGGCGGCTGGACCAGTCGAAGCTGCTGCAGCAGATCGAGCAGGCCGGCACGGCCGCGCCCCGCCAGCTGATGTACACGGCGATGGGCATCGCCTTCTTCATCGTGGTGCTGATCTTCCTCAAGGACCACCGCGTCCTGCAGCGCTACACCTACATCTCCATGGTCGGCGCGCTGTTCCTGCTGCTGCTGCCGCTGGTGCCGGGCCTCGGCCGGAACATCTACGGCGCCAAGATCTGGATCCAGGTCGGCAGCTTCTCCATCCAGCCCGGTGAGTTCGCCAAGATCGTCCTGGCGGTCTTCTTCGCCGGCTACCTGATGGTGAAGCGCGACGCGCTCGCCCTCGCCAGCCGCCGCTTCATGGGCCTGTACCTGCCGCGCGGCCGCGACCTGGGCCCGATCCTCGTCGTCTGGACGATCTCGATCCTGATCCTGGTCTTCGAGACCGACCTCGGTACCTCGCTGCTGTTCTTCGGAATGTTCGTCATCATGCTGTACGTCGCCACCGAGCGGACCAGCTGGATCGTCTTCGGTCTGCTGATGTCCTCGGTCGGCGCCGTCGGCGTGGCCTCCTTCGAACCGCACATCCAGCAGCGCGTCGACGCCTGGCTCGACCCGATGGGCGAGTACCTGCTCTCCCGGCAGAACGTGGCCGGCCACTCCGAGCAGGCCATGCAGGCCCTCTGGGCGTTCGGCTCCGGCGGCACCCTCGGCACCGGCTGGGGTCAGGGCCACTCGGAGCTGATCCGGTTCGCCGCCAACTCCGACTTCATCCTCGCCACCTTCGGTGAGGAGCTGGGCCTGGCCGGCGTCATGGCCCTGCTGCTGCTGTACGGCCTGATCGCGGAGCGCGGCGTGCGGACCGCCCTCGCCGCCCGTGACCCGTTCGGCAAGCTGCTCGCCATCGGCCTCTCCGGCGCCTTCGCCCTCCAGGTGTTCGTCGTCGCCGGCGGTGTGATGGGCCTCATCCCGCTGACCGGTATGACGATGCCGTTCCTGGCGTACGGCGGTTCCTCCGTCATCGCCAACTGGGCGTTGATCGGCATCCTGATCAGAATCAGCGACACCGCGCGCCGACCGGCCCCCGCACCCGCCTCCAACCCCGACGCCGAGATGACCCAGGTGGTCCGCCCGTCATGAACAAGCCCCTGCGCCGGATCGCGATCTTCTGCGGACTCCTGATCCTCACCCTGCTCATCCGCGACAACTACCTGCAGTACGTCAAGGCCAACACCCTGGCCACCGACGGCGAGAACCGCCGCGTCAACATCGAGCGCTACGCCATCCCGCGCGGCAACATCATCGTCGACGGCAAGGCCATCACCGGTTCCGTGGAGACCAGCGGCGACTTCAAGTACAAGCGCACCTGGACGAACGGCCCCATGTGGGCGCCGGTCACCGGGTTCTCCTCGCAGGCCTTCGGCGCCAACCAGTTGGAGAATCTGGAGGACGGCTTCCTCTCCGGCAACGACGACCGGCTGTTCTTCCGCAACACGCTCGACATGCTCACGGGCAAGGAGAGGGAGGGCGGCAGCGTCGTCACCACCCTCAGCGGCGCCGCGCAGAAGGCCGCGTACGAGGGTCTGGGCAACAAGAAGGGCGCGGTCGCCGCGATCGAGCCGTCCACCGGCAAGATCCTCGCGCTGGTCTCCACGCCGTCGTACGACCCGTCGAAGTTCGCCGGCAACTCCGACAAGGACGCCGAGGCCTGGAAGGCCGTCCAGAAGGCGAACAACCCCGACGACCCGATGCTCAACCGGGCGCTGCGCGAGACCTACCCGCCGGGCTCGACCTTCAAGGTCGTCACCGCGGCCGCCGCGCTGGAGAACGGCGCGGCGTCGGGCATCGACGACGCCACCAAGACGCCGGACCCGTACCCGCTGCCGCAGTCGACCAAGCCCCTCACCAACGAGCACGGTGAGTGCGAGAACGCCACCCTGCGCTATGCGCTCATGGTGTCCTGCAACACCGTCTTCGCGAAGATGGCCGACAACGTCGGCAACGAGAAGATGATCGAGCAGGCGGAGAAGTTCGGCTACAACAACGGCGCGCTGGACACTCCGGTGCGTGCCGCCAAGAGTGTGTACCCGGAGGACAACAGGCCGCAGAACGCCATGGACGGCATCGGCCAGGCCTCCAACCGGGCCACCCCGCTGCAGATGGCCATGGTCGCCTCCGCGGTCGCCAACGACGGCAAGCTGATGAAGCCGTACATGGTCGACCAGCTCAGGGCGCCGAACCTCGACACCCTGACGACGACCAAGCCGGAGGAGCTGTCCCAGGCCGTCTCCTCGGAGACGGCGCAGAAGCTCCAGGAGATGATGGAGACGGTCGTCAACGACCCGCAGGGCACCGGCGGCAAGGCGAAGATCTCCGGTGTGAAGGTCGGCGGCAAGACCGGTACCGCCCAGCACGGCCTGAACAACAAAGAGAAGCCGTACGCCTGGTTCATCTCGTACGCGAAGCTTTCCGACGGCAGCGCGCCGGTGGCCGTGGCCGTCGTCGTCGAGGACGGCTCCGCCAACCGTGACGACATCAGCGGTGGTGGTCTGGCGGCCCCGATCGCAAGGGACGTGATGAAGGCAGTCATCGACAGCAAGAAGTGACCCCGATCACGTCGCCTACGCATCGGTGCACGTTGCGATACCGGTCCTGTATCGGGTGACGGGCTTGGCCAGGTCACACAGCGCCGTCCGGGTACGGTATGCCCGGACGGCAGCCTCCGGCCGCACGCGTGTGCCGGTCGGGACCGACGGAGAGGGCTGGTAGGTAGCTATGGAAGAGCCGCGTCGCCTCGGCGGCCGGTACGAGCTGGGCCACGTGCTCGGCCGTGGTGGCATGGCCGAGGTCTACCTCGCGCATGACACCCGCCTGGGCCGCACCGTGGCGGTGAAGACGCTGCGCGCGGACCTCGCGCGCGACCCTTCCTTCCAGGCCCGGTTCCGCCGGGAGGCCCAGTCGGCCGCCTCGCTCAACCACCCCGCGATCGTCGCGGTCTACGACACGGGCGAGGACTACATCGACGGGGTCTCGATCCCGTACATCGTCATGGAGTACGTCGACGGCTCCACCCTCCGTGAGCTGCTGCACTCCGGCCGCAAGCTGCTGCCGGAACGCGCCATGGAGATGACCATCGGCATCCTCCAGGGCCTCGAGTACGCCCACCGCAACGGCATCGTCCACCGCGACATCAAGCCGGCGAACGTCATGCTGACGCGCAACGGCCAGGTCAAGGTGATGGACTTCGGCATCGCCCGCGCCATGGGCGACGCCGGTATGACGATGACGCAGACCGCCGCCGTCATCGGCACCGCCCAGTACCTCTCCCCGGAGCAGGCCAAGGGCGAGCAGGTGGACGCCCGCTCGGACCTCTACTCCACGGGCTGCCTGCTGTACGAGCTGCTGACGGTCCGCCCGCCCTTCGTGGGCGACTCCCCGGTGGCCGTGGCCTACCAGCACGTCCGTGAGGAACCGCAGCCGCCGAGCGTCTTCGACCCCGAGATCACGCCCGAGATGGACGCGATCGTGCTGAAGGCGCTGGTCAAGGACCCCAACTACCGCTACCAGTCCGCCGACGAGATGCGCGTCGACATCGAGGCCTGCCTCGACGGCCAGCCGGTCGCGGCCACGGCGGCCATGGGCTCGGTCGGCTACGGCGGCTACCCCGACGACCAGCCCACCACGGCCCTGCGCTCCACGGACGCCGGCGCCACCTCGATGCTGCCCCCGATGAACCCGGACGACGGCGGTTTCGGCTACGACGACCGCCCCGACCGGCGCCGCCAGAAGAAGTCCAACACCTCGACGATCCTGCTGATCGTCGCGGCGGTGCTGGTGCTGGTCGGCGCGATCCTGATCGGCAAGTGGGCCTTCAGCGGCAACGGTGGCGCGGACAAGCCGTTCGCGGCCCCGAACTTCGTCGGGCAGACCCTGCAGAGCGCTCAGACGATGGCCGGCAACGTCGAGCTGAAGCTGGTGCCCACGCAGAAGCCCTGCGAGAACACGCCGAAGAACAGCATCTGCGACCAGAACCCGCCGGCCAAGGCCGACGTCAACAAGGGCGACACCATCAACGTCACCGTCTCGACCGGCGCGCCGAAGGTGGCCGTGCCGAGTGTCCTCGGCAAGACCCTGGAGGACGCCAAGGCGGAGCTGGAGGGTGACAAGTACCAGTTCACCGTCGAGACGAAGGAGGAGGTCTCCACGGAGGAGGCGGGCACGGTCATCAAGCAGAACCCCGAGCTCGGCAACGAAGTGGAGAAGGGCTCCAAGATCACCCTCACCATCGCCAAGGCGGAGGAGAAGGCGACCGTTCCCGACGTCCTCAACCAGTCCTGTGACACCGCCAAGGCCCAGATGCAGCAGAACGACCTGGTCGGCAACTGCACCGAGGTCGAGACCCAGGACCCGAACCAGGTCGGCAAGGTCATCTCGACCACGCCGCAGGCCAACTCCCAGGTCGACAAGGGCTCCCAGGTGCAGATCCAGATCGGCAAGGCGCCCGAGAACCAGCAGACCCAGGTCCCGGGCAACCTGCAGGGCATGAGCCTGAAGGACGCCAAGAAGGCGCTCCAGGACGCCGGCCTGAACGTCGGCAACATCCAGGGCAGCGATGACGACAACGCCAGGGTCTTCACCTCGGACCCGGCCCCGGGCAGCACGGTGAACAAGGGCCAGACGGTCAACCTGGTCACCTTCGGCGGCGACGGCGGTGGCAACAACGGCGGTGGCAACAACGGCGGAACCATCGTCTTCGGAGGCACCGACGGCGGCTAGCCGCACCCCCGCACCAAGACGTGGGGCCCTGCCGGTTCGACCGGCCGGGCCCCCCGGGGTGGTGGGTGGGTAAGCCGCGGTACGTAGGGCGGG